>JAJYGE010000126.1:300-13474 GCA_021785155.1 Planctomycetota bacterium | reverse complement strand
TCCGCCCTGACATGCGTGCCGGGAAAATTGCGTTTAACCAAACGCATTACGATTTATAACATCAACTGGTCCACCACCGGTTTTATCGCCGGCGGCATTGTCGGTTCACTGGCCCTGTGGCTTTCCTGGGCCGGCGTTTTCATTGTCGGCGCCGTCATGAGCCTGATCGTCTGGATCATCATCGCTTTTTTTTCCATTCCCCAATCGCAAATCGGTATCGGCCACGTTGAAGATTCACCCGAAGAACTGGCCCGAAGCCACGCTATTTTAGCATCGCCAAAATCCAAAACACTTCTGCACATGGCGTGGCTGTCCAATATGCTTTCCTATGTCGCCGCTAACACCGTCGTGGCTGTTTTACCCACCATCACTATTTTGCTGGGAATAAAATCCTACGCTCTGGCAACGGCTTTAGCCTCCGTGTGGGCATTGACCCGCATCGGCGGCTTTTTCCTTACCAGTTTCTGGACCGGCTGGCATTACCGCGTGCACTGGATGATGATTTCTTATGCCGGCCTGCTGCTGGGAACCGTCGCACTGCTGTTAAGCCAGTCGGTTCTCATGCTGATATTATCCCAGGCGGTTTTTGGCGTAGCGGTGGCCATGCTTTATTCCGGTTCCCTCTACTATGCCATGCACCTGAGCCACGGATCCGGTACCAATGCCGGAATTCATGAGGGACTTATTGGCATGGGAACGGTACTTGGACCTGGCGTTGCGGCAATATCCGGATCGCCCGATTCCGTCACGCCCAAGGCCCTTGCGATGTTTGTCATACTGGCCATCGGCGGCGGCGTCATGACCATCATGGCGCGGCGGGCCAAGGGACTCACCAAAGTCGATATTCAACCAGATGGGAACACATCAGCATGACATCACAACAGCCACCATCTAAAGCGCGATTGGCAATACTGATTTCCGGTTCCGGCTCCACGCTGCAAAATCTCGCGCAGCATATCCTTGATGGAAAATTATCCGCTTCCATTGCGTGTGTTATTTCCAGCCGGCCCGATGTCTATGGTCTGATTCGCGCGGAAAATCTCCATTTGCCGCATCAAGTTATCAATCGCCGAACTTTTCCGGACACCGCCAGCTTTTCTGATGCCATATTCTCACAAATACTCAAATGTCATGCGGATTTGGTGATCATGGCCGGCTTTTTATCGCTGCTGCACATTCCACCACCCTTTGAAAACCGTGTGCTGAATATTCATCCCGCCCTGCTGCCAAAATATGGCGGTCGCGGCATGCACGGCCTGAAAGTGCACCAGGCGGTAATTGATGCCGGCGAAAGCATCTCCGGCTGCACGGTACATTACGCGGACAACCAATATGACCACGGCCCGATTCTTCTCCAGCGCACCTGCCCGGTATTACCCGATGACACCGCGGAAAAACTCGCCGCCCGCGTGTTTCAACAGGAGTGCCTCGCCTATCCCGAAGCGATTGCACAGTGTCTGGCGCGCATGTAAAAAAACTAACTTTATTGCATTGCGTGAGAAGGGGGGATTGCGTTGTGTGCTCCAGGCGGTAATTCAAAGAGTGTTTGAATGAAATGGCCGTCGTTAATGCGATCAATAATCCTTATTTTGCGATGCGTCTGTTGTGCAATGGCGTTGACCTGCTGCGCAAAAACACCCTCATCGCGCGTCAGGATATATACCCGATGCCGACTGTGCTCGGCAATTGTCAGCAGTTCGGCCGGTGTTTTCATCGGCAGAATTTTATCCGCGTAATACAACACCCCCAGCCACATGCGATCTCCCATCAGCGTGTATACGGTGCGGCCATGAACCACGGACATCATTTGCCGTGTTTCTGTGCGATACCGGCTTACCTGATATCCGTTGCCATCCATATACGCCCAGTTCATCGCCATCATAAACACCCAGCCCGCGAACGCATAAATCCAGAACGCACGATCAAAGCGGCGCTTAAATTCCCAACGCCACAGCATCACCCCACAGGCAATAACCACTATGCCAATAAGTCCCCAACCCTCCGGTGTTAACGCCGCCAATCCCGGCTTCAGCAACGATGCCGCCTGCATGGCTGTCCAATGCTCGACAAAATTCGGTGAAGGATGCTGCGCCAGAATCACAACCGGTATGAGAATTAAAACCAATACACCGGCCCCGACAAACATGACACTTTGCGACGCCAGCAGAAATTTTGCCGGTGCCTCAAGCTCCAACTCTTTTTTCAATCGGACAAATTCCTGCCAAACCGCCGCAATCATCAGGGCGGCAAATGGGAAATTTTGCAGGGCATAGCGTTGTTTTTTCTGTGCCGGAATCGTCAGTAAAATCAACCCAACTACCAATACAATCCAGAACATCCAGCGGGTGCGGCGTTCCTGCGCAGTGGGTGCCGGATTAGATTGTGCGGGTAAAAACGGCAATGCCAATCCGGCAATTAACGGCGGTGTCCATGGAAACACCCATGCGATCATCGCCAGATAATACCAGCGTGTATCGGGCAGCACGGTAACATAACGCCGAAATTGCCGCGTCCAGATGTGCCACGCGCTTCCACCATATTCACTGTGATACCGTATGGCCACAGCCAACAGCCAGGGAGAAAATACCGCAATAGATACAATCAATGCCAGCAAAATACCAAGCCAGCAGCGGCTGTTTTTGCGATGCTCCCACAGCAGCCAAAAGCCAAACGGCACCAGCACATACATTGGCGGAATCGGCCCTTTACTTAAAACCGCCAGCCCCAACGCCACTCCGCCCAATCCGGACCATACCCACCACCGCTTGGGATACTCAGCCGCCGCCAGCAATCCCAGAAATCCCAGTGTGGTAAAAGCCGTACCATAAATATCATACGAAGCCATCCGCGCCTGCCGGATGAACACCACCATGCCCGCCAATGCGATGGCCGAAAATAATCCCAATCTCCGATCGCGCGAGCAAACGCAGCCAATTCCGTAGGTAGCCCAACACGTCGCCAATCCCAGAACAACGGACGGCAGACGCACCACCCATAAATTATCTGAATGAAAAACCATGGCCAATGCCGCGGGAATCCAAACCGGCAGCGGTGGCTTTTCCAGCCGCGGCATACCCCCCAGCGTGGGAATCAGCCAGTGGCCATCCCGATAGGCTTCGCGGATGGGCACCAGGTTAAACAATTCCATCATCGCCGTGGCTTGGCCATGGCCCAATAATTCCAGAAATAGCGGCAGAGCAAACGCGGTGATAATCGCCAAAGCGCCCCAATGGGGAATATTCCAGTCCGCAGCCGGCGCCGCGAAGCTCTTGGCCCCGCCGCTGCCGGAGGAACCTTTTTGACTCATATCTGTTTCACTCATGATGGTCCATTTTGATCATGCGATTGTCGCAGTTGCAGCAATGGCTTACCGGGCCGCCCCCGCCATACCTGCTGCCCATGCCGAATTTCTCGCACGGTATATACCGGCTTGCGTTGCGCTTCAAAATACACCCGCGAAATTAATTCCGCCAGCAGTCCCGTCGAAAAAAACATCAGGGCCATCATAAACAGCATGGCACCCAGAATCAGCAGCGGCCCATGCGATGTCAGAATGCTGTAACCCCGGATTTTTTCATACACTAAAAACAGACCGATCAAAAAAGAACCGGCCAGACTCATTAATCCAATTTTTCCAAACAAATGCAGCGGTCGCGTCAGATAGCTGTTGAGGAATTTTATGGTAAGCAAATCCAGCATCACCCGAAACGTCCGGCCAATGCCATAATTGGATGGACGATACGGCGCGTTGATGTTCTTAATGGGCACTTCTGTAATCGTGGCACCGGCCATCGCGGCTAGGGCCGGGATAAAGCGGTGCGAATCGCCATACAGATTCAGGTGCTCAATAAGATCACGGCGATAAGCCTTGAACGTGGTGCCAAAATCATGAATCTCCACGCCGGAAATTTTCCGGATCAGCCAATTGGCGGTTTTGCTCGGTATGCGCCGCAGGAACAACCCGTCGGCCCGGCGTTGCCGCCATCCGGAAACCACATCAAAGCCTTCCTCAATTTTTTCAATGAATTTGGGAATTTCATCCGGATCATGCTGCAAATCTCCATCCATCGCGATGATAATTTCGCCCCGGGCATGATCAAATCCTGCCGCCAGTGCCGGCGTTTGTCCAAAATTTCGCCGCAGTTGAATCACCAGCACATGCGCATCAGCCTCACCCAGTGCGCAGAGTTTTTGATACGTTGAATCAGAGCTGCCATCATCAATGAAAATAATTTCGTAAGGTTTTCCCAAAGCCGCCAGATTGCGCGTCAGGGCGGCGTAAAGCTCCCCGGCGGAAGCCTCTTCATTATACATCGGAACAACCATGGAATAATAAGGCTGCGGTGTAACATGCTGCCAATCCGTTGGCGATGGGGCCAATTGTGCTGAAACCATTTCCATATCAACTCCTGCCGGGGTACCCCGCCAAGTCCTACGCTTCGCCCAAAGTCCATTCTATCAGGCCCGCCAGATTGTAAACGTTACTGACTCCGCTGGACATGCGCATAGTATGCCGTGTTAAAGTCGCTGCGGCCAGCGCGGCGGGCGTCGGGAAGCAGAGTTCCGATGTACACGACCTTGCGCCGCAGCGCGATGGCCGCCGCACCGGCACGATGTTTAAAGCCGCGCACCGAAATGACACATTTAAAATTTTGTGGACCATTTTCAACCGTCACACTTACGCCGTGTTTCGCAATAAACGCTGCCGCATGTTGGGCATATTGCGGCAAGGTTGTCAAAATCACCAGATACCACCGATTGGCCGATCGATTTACATCCCCGGCCGGTACCACGCGGCCAACTTGCACGCGCGGCGGCTGCGGCACCGGCGCGGGAGTCGATGGTGTGCTCGGCGCTCCGGAATTGCCATTTACCGGCAGCAATTGCGGCTGCACCAGCCCCGGCGTGGGCGTGCCCGGCGAAATGGCAATAGGTTCCAGCGGCTTGCGATGGGAATGGCCGCTGGTGGAAACAATAATTACTACCGCCAGTATCAGCGCTACAATCCCCGCTGCCACCACCAGTATCCATGGACGAAACCGCGCCAGAATCTGATCCAGCAGTACCGGCTCAGGTGATACCTGTGCCCCTGATGCTGAATTTTGCGCCTCTTTTTTGGGCGCTGCCACGGCGGCAGGATAAAGCGACGCCCGTGACGGTGGCGGACGGATCGATCCCGCTACCGGGGTGCGTAAGGGCGTACGGTTATTCATCGATGGCGTGGATTCAACCTCGGCGGCCTTTGGCGTCGCTGCCGGGCTTTCCTTCTTTGGCGTTTTCTGCGCCGCCCGCCCTAACACTTCATAGAGCGTGGCGGCATCTTTTCTTCTATTTGTCGCCATGCAACACCCCAAAAATCCACGCGGCTGACATTAATTGGATTCCGCGTATATGGTAATGTATCGACCCGGAGCGGTATCGACAATCACCGCAGCGATTTTTTTGTATATTTTTCCAACAATTCCACGTTCCCAAAAATACCGTATCATGCAATAAGCAACCGTAATGGAATGGCTCATGAATCTGGTTTTTCTTCATCCTGACCTGCTTGTGCTTCCGCCCCTGGTGGCGGTCGCCGGATGGTTTCTGCTTCCCAACACCCGCTCCGCCGTATATTCCTTTACCATCCTTGATTTCTGGCCCGCGGAAACAATCAATCATACTGGCCACCAAAAATCAAAGCCTGATTGGCCGTGGGTGCTGATTCTCCTGGGCGCGGTTCTTGCCACCATGGCACTAAGCTCACCGCGCCTGCAAATCACCGGATCAAAAACCACACCCCCGCCGGAAGTTGCTCTCCAGGCCGCAGGCCGCAGTTTGCCCGGCAATAGCCAAGCCGTTGATCTATTTATTCGTGCGACCAAAGTAAATGGTGGCTCTGATTATACTGTCACTGTCACGACACCTCGGCAAAAACTCCAACGAAACGTATCGGCCAATAACCTGCGGAGCGGAATGGATATTTCACCTGTTATGGCGGCCCGCCGCATCAACGTGACCCTTCAACAGGCCAATCGAATACTCGCCCGCACGGTGCTGCAAAGATTGTCGGGAACCAAAACGATTGCCGCCCATTTTATCGGCGACCCGCCATCGGCTTTCCTCCGGCTCTTTGCGGCCCTGCCGGACGTGACGCTTCATGGCAAACTGCCCGATCGCGCCATCTGGATTATCCATCAACCCCAATTCAATCCGACAAGCGTGCACGGCTTTTCAAATAGCACGTTTGTTCTCTTGGGCGATACGCCCGGCCCCGGTCTTTCACCGACCGCGGAACGTGCCGTTACAAATCCGCCATCACTAAGCGTTGTTTCTCATAATTCACTGATGCAGGCGGTCCATCCCAAGGGCGTAATTGTGCGAAAAATCATGACCGCGCAGCGTAATTCACACTGGCACACACTCATCGAATTCAATGGCCACGCCTGGCTGGCGGAACGAAATGACCCGGCAACTGGTCAAACGTGGTTGTGGCTCGCCGGGCAGACAAATTCCACCTGGACCACCTGGCCAGACCATGCCTCTTTTGTTATCTTTTTTGCCAACGTCATTGCCAATCTGCAAAAATTGCCCGGCCCAGCCACGCAGTCAGACTCATGGCTCCCCTCCGCCTTGCACGCGCGCGGCACCAAGCACTTGCTCAAGCCACCAGCCAAAACCCGGTCGATCAATCTCAATATCGGCCTGGCGTTGCTCGCGTGCGCATTACTGATAACGGCAGCATGCGCCCTCGCATGGCGTGCACGTACCATCCGCATCAACGCCGGAATCTGACCGCGCCAATCTCACATTTCCAACCGCATCAGTGTCCAAACAAGCTATGCAGATTGTTGATGATATTGGGCGCATTTTTAAGTGTGTTGCCAATATCGTTACCAATATTTTTCAATGGCTTGGCACTTAGATGCAACTGTGGCTTACTGGTGGTACCGTCAATGCTTAACGGAATCGGCAGCGTAATACCCGCCCCGGTCACGTTCACATCCTGATGCAGCGTTTGATCCAGCCCCACCCAACCGGAGAAGTCCACACCAAAACTTGCCAGCAGCACCTGCAGATTTTGATAGTAGATTTTCCCCTGCTTGAGGTTAAACGCGGTTGGCCGAATGCCGCTGTCTTTCATTGCCATGCCTGATCCCCCATTGCTGATTAATGGCCCCATGCTCCTTCCGATCAGCGAAAACAGGGGTGAATCGGAAGTAATATGTGTGGCACTGACGGTTCCGGCGAGTGTTCCGGATTTCTTAAGCTCGGCCGAGTCCAGCGGCAGATTGGCATTCTGCAATTGCAGATTCAGCACACCCGAAAGCTGCACGCCTCCGCCGGAGTTGTTTCCCGCACCCCACACCAGCGGCAAAAAGTTCAACAAGCTGCCGCCCATGGCCTCGTCCATGTTGACGTTATTCACCAGGGCCAGGGGTTTGCTGAGAATATACGCCGGCGATGCCAGATTAAAATCAATATGCCCGCCGGTGTTCAGCGTCCCTTTATTGGCGGGAATAGCGATGGGAATCAACCGCAGGATTCCGCCGGATTCCGCAAAGGGAATTTCCCCCGGCCCAAGTGTCAGGCCGTCAATGGCGATTTTGTCGAATCCTAAAGCCGTCTGCGCGATTTCCAGTTTGCGGAATTCCCGCAAGCCCTTATCTGCGGTGAGTTGACCGGTTATCTGCAATTTCATGCTATGCTTGCCCGCCATGGTCAGTCCACTTGGCAGCATGGGACCCAGCATCGACTCAATGCGCCCCAGATTATAATTGATTGATCCATCGATATTTTCAGGTGACTTATCCGACCACGCAATCACACTGCCTTTGTTGAGCTCAATTAAATTGCCGCCCGGACCAGTCACCGCATGTTCTCCGATCGTGCAGTTATCAAGACATGTAAACGTCGTAGCGGATGTATTGAGCAACCCCGCAATCGCCAAAGAAATATTATCCGGCGGCAGGTTTGCGGAACTTCCTGGAATGGCGAGCTGGTAATTGCCAACACCGCCATTAATCGTGAACCTCACTGCGGAATTTGGCTGTGTTGCGGTTCCAAATGTGTCCGCCGTCCCCTTAAGCGCCAAGGCTCCCTGCAACTTCGAGCCAGCCTTGAGTTTTCCCAGCGCCTCGAGTAGCGGCTCAAACTTTTCGAGATTGGCGCTTAGGGTGAACGCCGGAATCGTTGCCGCCATGGGTGTCCCGGTCTGAAGCGTCATGGGTTTGGGAATCGTTAAAGCAATCGCGCCATCCGTTGTATGGATCGCCAGTGTGGAAATGTTCACCTCCGTCGCTTTCCCGGTAAGCGCCTGACATGCCAGATCAACCGTCAACTCTGGTTCAACAAATTGCGCTGTGGACGCCTTTGGCGCGGTATTGCGGAAACTTAAATTTTTCATGACAAGATGCACTTGCGACACATTCACAACGCCCGGTTTATAGCTCACTGCAATAGTCGAATGGCTGACCGTTCCGCCAATATCATCATGTACCAGCGACGGTGAAAACATGGCCGCAATTTTCATTACCGCCGGGAGATTAATATTCGCAATCTCGACCTGGGCCGTCGGAACGACCCATCCCGCGGCGGCTTTTTGCAATTCAACGCTGCCGCTTGGAATGTTAATCTCTGCCGTACGCATGCCAAACGTACTTTGAACTCCAGTTATCGCCCCATGCCCAGAAAGCAACGTTCCACCGCAATGAAGCGCCACCGCCGATTCAGTAATGGTGGGCTTTCCCTGCCCCAACCCGACGGCCAATTCATTAATCGCCGCCGTCAGATGATACGGTATTTTCTGGGCAAATATATCCGCCGCCGTGCCGTTAATATCCAATGTACCGGCAACACTGCGATCATTCAGCGCGACAAAAGGTGACGCCTCCTGCACCAGATTGCCTAAAACCGCCTGCAGGCTCAATGCGTACGCGCCCTTGGCTTGACCCGTAACCAGAACATTCAACTGCGGCGTGCGTTCCGGCTTGCCGGCGGCGGTCGCGGCCTGATCCATCATGCCCTTCAGCAGATTCCACTTGGTGCCCTGCCGTTGAAATTCTGCCCCCAGCAGAACCGGATTAATGACAAATGGCGTCTTTTTCCATGTGCCGCGCAAATCTGTCAGCCGCAGTGTTTCACTACCCGTTGATTGTTCTCCGCTGCTGGTTAAATCGGCCTGCAAATTCATTATGCCATGCCGCAACCGCAATCCCAGCTTGCTTAGCCCCAGCGTGTTGTGAAAGCCCGACGCAAACCATCCGAGGTTGCAATAGGTGCTTACATGCAGACCCGAAGTACCCCAATTTGCCTGATTATTCTGTATGGCTTTGAGTTCCGCCAGTGTCGCATCACCGGAAACCAGCATCCGGATATTCTCCGATTGAATTCCCACAGATCCCAGATGAAAACGCGTACCTTTCCATGAAATATTCAAAGGCAATGTGGCCGTCCCGATTTGAGGCCGGTCGGATTTCAGCATCGTCCCCCCCAGCGCGCAATTCGTGATTGTCAACGGGCCGGATATTTCTCCGCTTCCCGCTTCCGGCGCGTTGATCAAAATTTTTCCGTTTACCACACCATGGAACACAATGGATCGACTGGTACGTGGCAGGATCTGGTCAATGGCCGTCAAATCAACATTGGCCACCAGAAGTTTCAATTGGCCCGTCAATTGATTCAATGGCAGAATTTGGCCATTTTTTATGGCCGTTAAATCCGCTACCAGTGAGAAATCGGCCGGTTTCGCGGGGCCCTGTCCGATATGAAGATGAATATTCGCGTGCACCGGTTTACCCAGCGTGTTAAACGCCACATTACCCGTCATCGCAACGGAACCCTTCGGTCCACCGTTTGCCTGTGTCCAGTGCAATGGCTTAATCGCAAATTCAACCGCACTTGTTACCGCCGGCAGGGCACCCGCCACCGCGTTTGTCGCCCCTTGCGCCGCATTACCCAAGCGAATGGCAGCGGTCAACGTCGTTTGGCCACCGACAAAATGAAGCCCCGCCGGCAATGTAATCACATGCGGTAAAGCCGAAAGCGTTTTCGCCAGCGGAGCCGAAGCGGTAATGTTCAACACCGCGAGCTTTTCCCCCGCATTCTCATGGTGCAGCACCGCCAGTATTGTGGCGATGGATCCATGCCCGGTAACCGACGCCCCGCCCAGGGCTGTCTGAATATCCAAGGCTTTAATCTCATATTCATCATCTTGCCAGGACGCATTGATCGGCACACGCAGCGTTCCGAGTTTGGGCGCATCGCCTTTTAACATCGCACCGGATAATGCCGCATTATCCACCACAATATTTCCATTCACCGAACCACTTCCCGCAGCGGGAATTTTGGCCGCCACCGCCAATGTCAAAACACCGCTGGGTGAAAGTTTCACGCCCGCCATGCTCAACACCGGTGAAAGCGCCGCCAGATTCAGCTTCTCGATCCCCGCGGTAACCTGCCCGGTTATCTGATCCGTTGCCCGAACTTTCCCATCGGTAATGGCGTCAATTGTTGCGGCCAGGTGGATTTTGCTGGGAGCCTGGCTTCCCACACCCGCCGCTGTGGCAAATTGCACATCCACCGGCTTATTTTCCAGCGTATCCACAGCTACCACCAGCCGCGTGTTACGTGCATGGAACGGCTGTAAATTCGGTGCGGTAAACGATGCATCCGCCAGGGTCAGCGTCAGCGTGGTGTTAATTCCCGGTATTGTCGAACTCGTACTTGCCGCAGGAGTCGTCGGGGTTCCTGCCGCCTGCGTGCTGGCCGCTGGCGCGACCGCCGGATGCGGGTTCGCCAGTGCCTGCATGATATTGAGCTTTTTGTTACTGTCCTGGCTGAGCGTAAGCGTCTTGATATCAATGGCTATTTTTCCCAAATTATGCCAATTGGATATTAAATTCAGAATACTGCGCTGCGTGATCACATTCACATCACCAACCACAACATCCCCATTGGGGTCTTTTAGTGTTACGCGGTTGAGCTTCGCTGGCGTAAACCACCCTAAAGACATGCGCCCGATTTGCACGCTGCCACTGATTCGGGAGTTTATTTGAGATTCAATAAACCTCACCCCCGGCCCGGTGCACAACATGCTTGGAATGGCCAGAACCAGCAATACCAGCAGCAACACCACTATGCCCACCACCATGGGCCACCGCCGCCGCTTGCGTACCGGCTTGTTGCTTACTGTGCCTGCCGCCCCACCCGCGTTTCCCCCGGCCCCCGCACCTGAATTCATGGATGCTTTATTATCAGTCATTGCCTAATTCCTGTTATTACAAACCGTCGGCACCGCTGCCCTTGGCCTAATGCAGCACCAACATCTCCACATCACCCCTGGCCAAGGCCTCGGCCCTGCCACACAAGGTGACAATCTATTGGCTATAGTATATCCGCGCCCAATCCAATTCGCCCCACTTGCCCGATCAGGGGCTGAAACACTATGATCTAACGCGGCAGGATTGGCGGGAATGTTGGAATTCCTGGATTTTACAGTAACCCTGTTAGCTGGATTGGAAATCTGCTCCCATGATCGAATTTAATACCAATATGCTCATTCCACCCCTGCATCAGCCCACCGGCTATCGGCCCGGATTTGATATTCACGCGGTCATTGATGGCAAAGCCCGGCTCACCGAACAGCAGTTCGATGAGCTATACCATCACGCCCCGCTCATTGATCTGGGCCGCTGGGCCTTTGCCGTCAGCCAGCGCCTGCATCCGGAAGATTACCGCACCTATGTCATTGACCGGAACATCAATTACACCAATATCTGCACCGCCCGCTGCACCTTCTGCGCTTTTAAGCGCAACGACCCAAACGCCCACGACGCCTACACCCTTTCTTATGAACAAATTTATGAAAAAATCCGCGAACTTGTCAGCATCGGCGGCACGCAGATACTCATGCAGGGCGGCATGAACCCCGCGTTGCCTATTACCTATTATGAAGAGCTTCTCCGCGGTATTCGGGAAAAATTCCCATCCGTGCATATCCATGCCTTCAGCCCGCCGGAGTTTGTTGAATTTTCACGCTTCTTCAATTTACCCGTCGCTGAAGTACTCGCGCGCTTTAAAGCCGCCGGCCTGGCCACCGTTCCCGGCGGCGGTGGGGAAATATTTTCCGATCGGGTTCGCTCCCGCATTGGCCCGGGCAAATGCTCCGGAGATCAATGGCTGGAAGTCATGACCGAAGCCCATAAACTTGGCATGCACACCAGTGCCACCATGCTTATTGGCCACATTGAAACCATTGAAGATCGCATTGATCATATCCGCCGCGTGCGCCAATGGCAGGACTGGGCCTTGGCCAATGCCCCCGCCCATTACACCGCCTTTATCCATTGGACGTATCAACCTGACAACACCCCGTTGGATAAAAAACGTAAATGGAATCCCGATGCCGGCATTCCGTTTGAATTTGACAATGGCCGCACCGTCCGCCTCGCGGACGCCAATGAATATCTGCGCATGCTGGCGCTGGCCCGGCTGTATCTCGATAATGTCCGCAACATCCAAAGCAGTTGGGTCACCATGGGGCCTAAAATCGGGCAATTGGCCCTGTTCTTCGGAGCCAATGACATGGGCAGCGTGATGATGGAAGAAAACGTCGTCTCCAGTGCCGGCACATCCTTCCGTCTTTCAGAAGAAATGATCTGCCGCCTGATCCGTGACAGCGGCTGGATCCCCGCCCAGCGCAATCAATTTTATCACGTACTCAAACGCCACGACGGCCCGCAATCCCCGGATTTACAACCCCACCAGCCCGGCGAATTTGCCAAACGCCAGCACCACATCACCCCCGAAGCCGCCGCCCAATACAAAGCCATCGAACTAACCATCACCGCCCGCCCCCGCCAGGGTTAACCGCACCCGCCCATAAAGCCGCGACCGTGGGTCGCGCCACTCGGCAACTTTGCCTGCGCCCTGCGAGATCACCCGCGTCAAGCAGCGCTCCAAAACTTTTAAGCGGTGCACTGGCACCGCGTCTCATTAATCCCGGCGCGCCGGGAGTCTGTAGAGTCGAGAAGTGCGCGCGTTGGTTTAGGTTGGGCATAGCGGTTTGCCGACCCTTTCGGTTGCCGGTGCCTCGATGTCCCAGCCGTGCTGCGTTTCCACTTCCCGCTCATCGAACCGGACGGGCGAATTTCTCGCATCCGGCTCTCGGAGTAAGGTGGTATCCCTTCTGCTT
>JAJYGE010000126.1:0-290 GCA_021785155.1 Planctomycetota bacterium | reverse complement strand
GACACGTCAGGTTCAACAGTCCCAGTTTCGTATGCAGGTACGCATCCGAATGCGACTTGTAACTGATCTGTCTTTGCTTGTATTTTGACCGCAACCACTGACGCATCCGGTGGCGGGTATGGGCTTCTATCCGATCTTGTTCGTCTGGCTTTTCCACACGCACCACCTTCGCCTGTAAATGATTCTTACCATACTTATTTATCCATTTCTGCACCGTTGTCGCGCCGGGAATCCCGTGGTGCAACCGCGCCTGGGTAATCGACTCGAATCGACCATTCTCCAACTCTTCG
>JAJYGE010000308.1 GCA_021785155.1 Planctomycetota bacterium | reverse complement strand
CAAGTCCATGGCAGGAACAGAGCACTAGTCGGTGACCTCCAATTTTAGTGTTTTCGCGGCGGGGCGGGTCATATTACGCACGCTGATCTGGCCCGCCAGAGTTTCCACAATGGTATTGAGAAACGGCTGTGATGCGGAATCAGCCCTGAATCCGGCAAACAGATCGCCCTGATCCCCATAGCGCGGAATACGGATATCCATCGGCAGTTCACCCAGAAACGCCAGTCCCATTTCCCTGGCCATGCGCTGGCTTCCGCCCCGGCCAAAAATGTCATATTGCGTCCCATGATCGCAGACAAAATAACTCATATTTTCCACGACGCCCAGGATTGATACGCCCAACTGCTGGAACATCCGCACCGCTCGCCGCGCATCGATCAGCGCGACTTCCTGCGGTGTTGCGACGATGACCGCTCCGGTCAGCGGAATTGATTGTGCCAGTGTCAATGAGACATCGCCGGTGCCGGGCGGCAAATCCACCACCAGATAATCCAGATCACCCCACTGAACCTGCTCCAGAAACTGCTTGATGACGCCATGAACCATTGGCCCGCGCCAAATTAATGCCTTTTCCTTCGGTACAATAAATCCGATGGACATCACTTTAATTGTTTGTCCCTCCGGACCGACCACAAACGGTATAATTTTATCTCCCTCCACCGCCGGTGATTGGGCTTCCAATCCCGTCATGGTGGGAATTGAGGGGCCATAGACATCGGCATCCATTAATCCGACTGTTGCGCCACGCATCGCCAGCCCCGCCGCGATCGCCACGGCGATGGTGCTTTTGCCCACGCCGCCTTTGCCCGCTCCCACGGCAATAACATTTTTCACACCGGGAAGAATCGTCCGTTGATCTCCCGCGGGACGCACCCGGCTGCTGAGGGTGATTTCCACGTGTTCGATTCCAGAGAGTTTTTGAACCGCCGCCGTAACATCCGCACGAATCCGTTCCTTCAAGGGACACGCCGGAGTGGTAAGTTCCACATCGATCCTGACCGTGGCACCGATAACCTCCACGGATTTGACCATGTTGAGTGTGACTATATCCTTGAAAAGTTCCGGATCCTCAACGGATCTTAATGCTTGAAGAACTTGTTCTTTCGATGCCATGAATTCGCCTTCCGCCGATGCCAACAATCCGAAGCGGCTCATCCCGCTTTAACGCGCGTATTGTAACCGCTTTTTGTTGATCGGACAGTTGAAATTCTTACGCGGCTATGGTACAGCACCTGTTGGAAGATAGTGTATGCGCCCGCGTGGCCGGCCTGGATGGAAAAGATTATGGCACTGATCTCGGTAATATCGAAACCCATGACCGCCGCAACAGTGCCCGCGACCGCCCCCGCCAAACACCATTCGCTTGGTAGCCTGCTGACGCATTTAACCAATCAGATTCGGTTTGAGGATTTAATCCGGCAGAATCATTATTACAATTGGATTATTCTGCTGGCGTGCATTTTTATCGGTATCGCGGCGGGGCGGGCCGCGGCAATTGCGCTAGGACGTGTCGGCAAGATGCTGGAAACACGCCATTGGCATTTCCAATCTCTGCTCGTTGACGGTGCGGCCGGACCGGGCAACCTCTTCATGTCCACGGTGTTTCTCCTGGTGGGACTGGGGCAACTGCACCTGGCGCCAACGCTAAGGGATATCTGTGGAAAGGCTATTGTACTGTTGTCGGCAGTGGTGTTTTTCTGGTACATCTTCAATATTGTCAGCACGGTTGAATTGGCCTTAAAAAAAATCATCGCGAAACATGACACCCCGCTTACCGAGCAGATTCTGCCAATTGTGCGTAAGACGCTTCGCATATTCGTTATGATCATCGGAATGCTGTTTATCATGCAGGACGTGTTCGGTCGTGACATCGGTTCATGGCTGGCCGGACTGGGCATAGCCGGATTGGCCGTATCCCTGGCCGCGCAGGATTCGCTTAAAAATTTCTTCGGATCCATCACGCTCCTGCTGGATAGACCCTATATTGTCGGCCAATCGATCACCTATCAGGGATTTACCGGCGTCGTGGAGGAAATCGGCTTTCGTTCCACACGCCTGCGTAACGCGGACGGATCCCTGGTCACAATTCCCAACTCTGATATCGTCAACAGCAGCGTGCAAAATATTTCGATGCGACCTTATATCCGTCGACAACTTAACGTCACCGTGACCTATGACACTTCCCTGGAGAAAATGCGTCAGGCAATTCAGATAATAAAAGATATTCTCACCGCGCCGGAATTTCGAGATAATGTGCATGATTCGGCAAATCCCAATGGGTTTCCTCCGCGGGTGCATTTCAGTGACTTCAACGCCGACTCTTTGAATATTCAGGTATTCTACTACTACCGCCCCGCCACGGATTACTGGGGATATATGGCGTATAGCGAACGGTTTAACCTTGCGTTGATGGAGGCGTATGAGAAAGCCGGAATTGAATTTTCATTCCCCACGCAAACGCTTTATCTGGCGGGAGATCCAAAACGCCAATTGCCATTGTTTTTGAATCATGAGGCCAAGTCCACCGATGGTACATGACCGCAGTCATATTGAAACTGAAAAATCCAATCCGGATTCGGCGCATCTTGATGACATGCCGATTCTTGATGCCGTGCGGCTGATGAATCAGGAAGATCAGCGGGCCGTGGCCGCAGTTGGTCAACAGGCACCGGCCATCGCCGAGGCCGTTGAACTTGCGGCCAACGCCTTTCGTGCCGGCGGGCGTTTAATATATGTCGGTGCCGGTACGAGCGGACGCCTGGGTAAGATCG
>JAJYGE010000458.1 GCA_021785155.1 Planctomycetota bacterium | reverse complement strand
GGCGATTGCAAAAAAGTCGATTTTCCGGCAACCCAGTTTAAGAAAGTGCTCAGCCAGAATATAACCGGAATGAAAATTATCAATTCCAACCAGATCGAATCGACTACGGGCCGGATAGCGGACGATGTCACCATCAATCAGGACAACGGGAATGGAGGCCTCCTCCAGTTTTTCTACAACTCCGGTCGTAATTGAGACATATTGACCCGACAGGATGAATTGCGGCATCAAAAATACGCCCGCCACCTTACGCGCAATGAATTGGCTGGTGATCGCCTCGTAACGACCGGCCAGACCGGAATCACCCGGAAACTCCAACCAAGAAGGATCCTGCAGCAACACCATGGAATGCTCCATACCTGCGCGGTGTACGATTTCATTGCCCACCGCACTAAAAATGGTCTCCTCCTGGTGCTGACGGTTCAGCCCCAGAAGTATGGCCCCAAAAGTCAAGGACTTTCGCGCAGGGGCCTTCATCACAATTGATCCCGCATTGCGGCTGCGGCGAATGATGTTCTCTCTGACCAGGCGCTGAATCGCGGCGGTGATCGTCGGCCGTGAAACTTTGAATTGGGTCGCCAAATCACGCTCAGCAGGGATTCGTTCGCCGATGCGAAACCTGCCGGTCTCTATTCCGCGTAGTAAGTAGGCATAAACATCATGGGCTTTTTTTGCGGTTCGCACAATTTCTCCGAAGGCCGCCGATCTGTGATTCTATATATCCGCCAAACGGGGATTGGATAAATCCAGGCGGTACATGATCTGGTTGTAATCGTAGCGCGCCGTGGGATGTGAATTTCCGGAAAATGTTGCGGAATAGGTTCCTTCAAAAAAAATGATTTTGCCGCCTTCCTGATCGAAAAACAGATGCTGTGTGGGGTTATAAAATGAATAATCAGGATGCGTCGCTATTTTTACGGCCTTGCGCCATGGCCCGGTGGCGGCATCCGCGGCGGAGAACCAGATTTCCCCCAGAAAGGAAGTTCCTCCCTCCTGGCAACCAATCATGATCCATTTCTTCAGATAAGCATTCCAGAAAAATGAACCACCGGCGATAGTCAACGGATGGTTGGTTTGCGCATCGAACAATTGGTAGTGCGTTTCATGCGGCTTGATAAGGCCGGCCGACAACAGCTCGAACTCCTGTGCGCTACTTAGCGGAGCGCTATTGTGCTTCCAGCTCCACACCAGCACTCCGTCCGACCGCCGATTCACGCGCGATTTGCCACCCTTAAATTGTGTCCCCGGCGCGAGGCACGTAAAGGCTTCATAGCTTGCGGAATCCGCGATTGCCTCAAGTGTTGCCGCAGCGCGAACAGTTGGAAATTGCGGGCTGAAGAGCCGATACTCCGTCCCATGATCCACAAACGCCGCCGGGTGCCCCGTCGGCAACCGCCAATGTTCTTCGAGGGAATAGACCGCATATTTTCTAAAGACTTGCGAACTGTCATCCCAAAGCGCCAATCCATGCTCAAAGAGTTTACTCAAGCCGTCACGCCGGGAATAATGCGCGATCATGCGTTGCGAGCCCGCGTGGTCGGGAACCACGGTCAATGCACCAATCCACACCACTCCGACAGGCTCTTCCGGCAGTGGACACATCGCCCGGCAAAAGCCGGTCTTATCCGTAATATAGACGAGATTGACGCCCAGCCCCGGATCCAGTCCGCCTTTCCCCGGCAAATCGGACACCGCGCCGGACGAACGAAAATTTCCCAGCGGATACGATGGCCGCGATGTATCGCCCCATATCCAATGGATATTGCCGCGATATACAACCGCCAGAACCGAATCCTGCCCCAGTACTTTGGCGTTAAGCAGCGGCTCGCGAATCGGCGCGGGATGACCCAAAATCACGCTGTCGCGGTATATGCCTTCGCCGGTCACACGGTAAAGGCGTTCGGCGATGTTAATGCGGTTAACCTTGATTGTTGCCGATGCACCGGGTTTTATATCCAGTGCGACCCCGGCATAACCAAAACCATCCTTGGGATATTCATAACCCGGTGCGGAAATAAAGAAATATGTTTTTTCTTCACGGAGTCCCGGCCCCTCGACGGCGCAATACCCGGCGCTATCGGTATAGTACCGAATGTTGTTGACCGTGCGGAGTTCCACCAGCGGTACACCACGCGCCGTCTGATCATCGACAACATGGATGCCAAAACATCGGGAGTTGTCATCGCGGACGGCGGTGTGGTCCGGACGGGCACCTCTTGCGCCGGGCACCCCCAACGCCATGCCCCCGCCGGCGACCAAACCCTGCACCAGTAATTTCCTGCGGTTTATTTCGGCCATGGATGTCCTCGCTTAAATCAAAATTACATGATTTCTCTATACTGTTTTCTTAATGGTATACACCACTCCGGCATAGCCATGAAATTCAAACCGACCGTATGCGTCAGCCCGGCCTGATACTCCGCCGGCTACGCGATAGTTTGCATGGGGCGTCAAAGAGCATATCTGATACCGAAGTTTACGGTGCCCCGGAACCCGCACAACCACGCGGTCGCGGCTATAGGTCACACGCAATTGTCCCACCTGAAAATCAAACGCCAGCGGCTCAATAGGTCGGATCACCACGCGATCCATTTGCACATCAATGCCATAGCGCATCGTACGCATGACCATACACACTATTTCAGGATATTCATGATAATAAGGCGATCGAATCCGCTGTCCGCGCACGTTGTAACGCTCTGTCAGCCAGGTGTTGGCCAGCAGATCACCTCGGATATTCTCGTATGTCCGGTTGAACATTTCCAAGTTGGCGGCATT
>JAJYGE010000018.1 GCA_021785155.1 Planctomycetota bacterium | reverse complement strand
TTTCGCCAGCGGGCCATAAGCAATCTTGGCTGCAACAATTCCGGAGCATCCTGTGCGGCGCAATATAAGCAGGGCTTTTTCGTGGACTGGCGCGTATGCGACAAACACAAATTCCATCATTTTGACACCGTTGATTTTTTTCTTGACACCAATACGCCGCAATCGCCCAAACTGGTACTGGGAGACGCCGTGCGTATGGGCTTAGGCCAGGTCGCCCGCCAGCCATTTCGCGTGGTGCCATTTTTTGATCCTGCACCATGGGGCGGCCAATGGATGAAGGACCGATTTCAACTGGATCCGGCCGCATCCAACTATGGGTGGGGTTTTGATTGCGTCCCGGAGGAAAATAGTCTGCTGCTGAAATTCGGCGACGTGATAACGGAATTTCCGGCCATTAATGTGGTCTATCGACAACCGCGGGAATTACTTGGAGATGGCGTTTATGCCCGCTTCGGACCGGAATTTCCCATTCGCTTTGATCTGTTGGACACCATGGGCGGCGGTAATTTAAGTTTTCAGGTGCATCCGCTTACGGGGTACATACAGCGGCATTTCGGCATGCACTATACGCAGGATGAAAGTTATTACATGCTTGACGCAGCGCCGAACGCCGGCGTGTATCTCGGATTCAAAAGCGGCGTAAAGCCCTCCCGGATGTCCGCGGACCTCCGTAAAGCGCAACGAGGCGGCACCCCATTTCCCGCGGATCGTTACGCGAACCGATGGCCGGCCCGCAAGCACGACCACTTTCTGATTCCGGCCGGAACATGTCATTGTTCAGGCGCGGGCGGGGTGGTATTGGAGATCAGCGCCACACCGTATATTTTTACCTTCAAACTCTGGGATTGGGGTCGCAATGGCTTGGATGGAAAGCCACGCCCCGTGCATCTGGAACATGGTCTGGCCAACCTGCAGTGGGATCGAGACCGCGCCTGGACCCAACGCCATGTCATCAACAAGGTTACCAATGTAAGAAGTGGTCCGGGCTGGCGGGAAGAACGCACCGGGTTGCATGAGATGGAATTTATTGAAACGCGCCGTCACTGGTTCACGGATGTTGTCCCGCATAACACCAGCGGCGGCGTGAATGTTTTGAATCTGGTACAGGGAGATGCGGTGATCGTGGAAAGCCAGACCGATGATTTTGATCCCGTCATCATCCACTATGCGGAGACGTTTATCGTACCGGCCTCAGTAGGGCCTTATACGATTCGTCCGCTGACACCGGCCCGCGATCAACCATACGCAACGATGAAGGCCCTTGTCCGGACGTGATGATCCAAGTTACCTTATTCACCATGGGTCGGACGGGTAAAGTCATCTTCATAACGACGAATGTCAGCCTGTTGCCAATTGCCGAAGGCCACCTCCAGCACACGCGCCGGAAGGGTACCAGTTCCGCTCAAGCGATGCTTCACATTGGCCGGTATCCACACTTCCTCTCCAGCCTGTGCTTCCCATATTCGCTCCCCCACCTGAATTGTCGCACCCGCATCCAGGACAATCCACAGTTCCGCCCGCCCCGTATGGGATTGCAGACTCAGGCGTTGGCCCGGGTTAACGGTCATTAAGCTTACTGTACACTCCCGATTGAAGGCATATTGTGAAAAACCACCCCATGGCCGAGTGACACTTGCCACCTCGGGCTTTGTGGATGGAATGGGTTTTGTAACATAATCAGTCATAGCTTCTATCCTTTATGCCATAGTCCTATTACCGGTTATCCTTATCAGAAATCTCTTCCAGCATGTCAGCACGCTCCAACAGTCGAGGATGGCCGTCGCGATTGACGAGCACTTTGCGAAAGTTTTGCGTGGCGATGGAGCCATAATCATGCCCCGCCGCAGCCGGATAAACGCCGATGTACACCAGCGGCTCTGATCCGGTATTGATGGTACGGTGCGCTGTATGGCCGGGAACGTAGACAATCTGGCCGAGGCCAAGAGGCTCCATCCGGCTTTGGCCGGAACTTTCATCTTCCAGCAGCATGCATCCTTCGCCGCGCAATCCTATATAAACCTCCGCCGCCTCACGCCAGGCGTGATAATGACCTTTGGTCAAAAAATACTCGTCACCAATTTTTCCCGGCATCAACACGCCCAGACCATAATGCAAGTCGCCCGTTCCCTTTCCGGGTTCAATCGACGCCACGGAATAAATCAGAACATCTCCCTGACTAAGCGCCGCATCATACGCCCTTGAATCAACGAAACTGCCCCGCAGATCGGACAGGTGCCGGCGCACCATGGTGGCCCCTTTAATCTGGCCGGTTGCACAATCATAGCTGCTGGCTAATGCCGTAATAGACGCTGCATCCATCATCATGGGCGAACCTCCTGTATAAAGAACTTCTTGAGATTCTCCCGCTCCACGTTTCCAAATTTTCTCCCCGCAACTTCCATCGCCAGTATGGCGGCACCTGCTACGGGAGGGAATAATAGCCGCTTTATTTTCGCCCGCGGAGCCAGCGAACCGATGGCGGTCAATATCTCCTGACGATAGATTGTTTCCGCTTCACCCAATCCGCCGCCGATGACCACCGAAACGGATCCTTCGCCACCGATACGACGCATGGCGGTTGCCACCATTTTCGCCAAATCTCCCGCGCCCTGGCGTAAGATTTCATTTGCCGCCGCATCCCCGGCGTCAGCGCAAGACACCACCACGGGAGCCAACGATGCAATCTGCGTACGGGTCAAACCCTCGTGATAAACCCGTCGACAAAAATCATCCATTCCGGAAATACTCAAAAACTTCAAAACCGGCGCACTTAGCGCAGTGGCAGAACCGCGTCCATCGGCGGCAAACACCGCGGCGCGCATCGCCTGCACACCCAAAGCATATCCGCTGCCCAGATCGTCCATCAAGGGGCCAAATCCACCAACCTGCACGGCATGGCCCGTTGAATCCCGGCCATAACACGATGATCCCGTGCCGACAATTAAAGCGATTCCAGGTTCACCACCCAGCCCACCAGCCAGCAGAATGCGAATATCATGATCCACACCGACATGCCCGGGTGCCGCAATTTGCAATTGGGTTGCCATATCCAAAATTGTCGCGTGATCAGCCATGCCGGTGACACCAGCCATGCCTAAAAACGCGCCGGTCCCAGGTCGAGGCTCCATCCCGGCGCATTTCCAGGCCGCTTCAATGGCAAGTCCAATATTTTTTTTAGCGGTTTCAATACCAACATGTTGGTAGTTTGACGGTCCTGAATTGCCTAAGCCCAAGCCCAGTCCCGAACCATCAATAATCAGCGCGCGGGTATTGGTGCCGCCGCCATCCACACCGATGAAAAATTTATGCTCCAAGATGCCGCAGCCTTTAATCTTAACGCCGTGACAACCGCGGCGATCCGAAAGTATAACACCATCGGGACACAATAATTACCACTGCACAGTCGTATGGAGCGGCTCATCGGCGCTGGATGATCCAACGGCAATTTCATACTTACCCGGCGGAACCTGCCAGTCTTTTTCAGCCGAGTTGTAATACGCAAAATCATGCCAATCCAGTTTCATGGTCACGGTTTTGCTTTGCCCTGGCCGCAAATTCACCCGCGCAAAACCTTTCAGCGTCTGCACGCAGCGATTCTTCCGATCCACCAGCGGATGGATATAAAGTTGTGCCACTTGCGCTCCAGCCATTTTGCCGGTGTTGGTCACTTCCGCCGTCACGTTAAACACGCGCTGTTTGCCACTTCCCGTGGAGGTAACATGCAAATGGTGCATGGCGAAGGTGGTGTAGGAAAGGCCAAAACCAAAGGGGTACCGCGGTGTGATGTTCTTTTTATTAAACCAGCGATAGCCCAGATAGATGCCCTCGGCAAAATGGACGGTGTTGTTATGGCCGGGATAATGACCGTAAGCCGGTGCATCTTTCCAGCGTTTCTCAAAGGTTTCGGGCAAACGTCCGCTGGGATTTATTTTCCCGAATAAAATACCGGCCACGGCCAGGTTGCCGTTCTGTCCGGGATACCAGGCATCAATCAATCCCGCTATGTCATGTATCCACAGGCGCATGGCGACATTGCCGCCGCCATTAAGCACGACGATAACATGGGAATTGAGCTTGCCGGCCTGGGCGACCAGTGCATTTTGCGGTGCAGGCAGGGCATAGGGATTATCGACGCCCTCACCTTCCAAGTTGGAGTTCCAACCGATACAGGCGATAACAGTGTCCGCCTTATGCAATTCGGTTCTGGCTTTCTGAGTTTGCAGCGATTTTAGATACACGACGCGCGTGCCGGCCGGGGCCAGTTTTCTGATGGCGGCCAACATGCTTACCGGTTTAACAATGGGAACGCCATAGGAACTTCCGCCACCTTCAAAAGGGCTTCCGCCGCCCGGTGCAATGGACCTGGCATTAGGACCAATGACAACAATCAAATGATCAGATCCTGCGGCCAAGGGAAGAAGATGGTTTTTATTCTTAAGAAGAACCGCGCCCTGTTTTTCCATTTCGTATGCGATATGGTCACTAAATGGATCATTCAGCGCAATGGATACATCTTTTTGCGGATAATTCATGAGATCCATCGCGACGATCATCCGAAGCAGCGGTGTAATCAATGCGTTAAGCCGGGCGACTCTGAAATCACCGCTGCGGATCAACGGCATGATGCGAACGGCGGTATAATGTCCGGCACTGGGCATCTCAAGATTCAGTCCCGCCCGTAACGCGCGTAATGTGCTGACATGATTGCTTAAACCCCAGTCGCATACGACCAGTCCCTTAAAATGCCACCGATGGCGCAGTACGTCGGTAAGAAGATAGCGATCAGCTGAACACCATTCATAATTCAATCGGTTATAAGAGGACATGAGCGTCCAGACACCGGCTTTCTGAACGGCGGCCTTAAACGGTGGAAAGTAGAGTTCTTCCAAGGCCCGATGGCTCACAATGGAATCGATCATCCTCCGGTTGTTTTCCTGTTCGTAGGCGCAAAAATCGGTCACATCCGCCGCAACGTGCTGCGACTGTATCCCACGAATATAGTTGACGGTTACGCCGGAAGCCAGGTAGGGGTCTTCCCCCATGTATTCAAAATTACGCCCGTCCTGCGGCTCACGATAGAGATTCACCAGCGGGGAAAGAATCATGTCCACGCCGCGGGCACGGGCATCACGCCCCATCGCGACGCCTTCCTGATAGCATAGTTTTTTATTCCAGGTGGCAACCAGTGCCACAGTGGCGGGAAATAAAGTATCCGCACCCCAATCGTGCACGCCCACACGTCCGTCACTCATCACCACGGCGGGAATACCCAGCTGCGGAATTGGATAGGTAAACATATATGGCGGACCGGGTAGGCCGGCGAGAAGTCTAATTTTTTCGGACAGCGTCAGTTTGTGAAGCAGACTGCTGACGCGAGCTTCTACCGCTGGATCACTGGCCGCCTGCGCCGGAGTCATCATTGGCGGCGGCGTTGCAACGGCTGTGGCCGGAAGTGCCACACTGGCCGCCTGGATGCCCACATTGTTGAACTGCGTGGTGGCTACGCCCGCCAAATCAGGTTGGTCTGTGAACTCCAAAAGGTCTCCTTTGTGCCCCCCATGGATCGTCAACGTCAAAACTGCCGTATCGGGACCCGAGCCATCATTACCGGGATTCGCATTACACGATAACACGGTAGTGTCTGCCCATTGGGCAATAGCCGGAGAGTTTCTATTTGCCCGCAATGCTACCGATATTTTTGAACTGCAGTTGAAGGAAGTCAGGAATATGGTCAGCGTTTCCGACGGGGCAATGAGTGTTGAGGTGAATGACAACCTGTTGGCACGTTTACCACCACCCCCGCCATTGGCCGTATAGGGTCCATTTTCAAACACAAAACTGGTCGCAGGAGTTTTTGCGCCGGGAAATTTAAGGTAAACACCGTATCCAGGCACCCAGCAGCCCAATATTTTGCCACGCAGTCTGCTGAAGTGCGCCGGGTTCCCCGCCGCCGTAGTTATTCCGGCGGCCTGACCGTTATAACCATAATACACCCAGTCCACGGCATTGCGGCTAATGTTAAGAGGCCAGCCGGGCGCGGTCATCGGCGGAGCGGTAGAGCCTTTTATGGTGGCTGCCTGCGCCAAACCCGCAGCCATGAAGTTAGCGCCAAGACAGGCCACTAACAAACTGGAAAAACGTAACGCTCTAATCCACATATAGACTCCTTTGTTTGTTTTGCTTGCGACGCCAATTAACCAATTACACTGACCGGGACATACACGATCTCACATCGCACATGGTTCCACACCATTTCCCTTCACCGAACCAGACCAAATCATTCAAGCAGACATCGGCGTACCACGGAATTCAACGACCAATCTTGTCGCCACCATGGCAAAATAGTTTAACTATGCGCAAGGAAAGCACAAGGGCCTAATTAAAATCCAGTTCACATCCGTGTTGCCTCCAACCATCACGTTATATTGTTTTTTAGCTATTTTTGTATCAACTGGCATTCACCCGTGAAATAGATAAAACATAATATGCCGGAGGTCTTTATCCCCAACTGATAGCATTTTCAATATATCATAATGGTAAAATTACTATAGAAGGATAAGATATCTTTTCATCTGATTGCCCGTGTTTCAGCTACCGACAAGTTCGTTGTGTCAAAATTCGGTGCGGATGAAGCATCGTGACTTCCATGGCCGCGGCACCGATATTTTGTTAACGTCCATAGACATACGCCCTCCGCGACAGCATAATCTTCGGTTATGGTAATATCGCGCGGAAGTAGTAAGCACCCCGGCCCAGTCAAACGGCCCCAGCGCCGCAGCCATAGCGCGACGAATCCATTATCGCAAAGAACTGTCAAGAAGAAGATGACCGGCAGGTTCAGTCCCCATGGCCTTCGCATTGCGGCTATTGATATTGGCACCAACAGTCTGCACATGGTCATTGTGGAAGTCACCGCGACAATGGGTTTCAAGGTGTTAAGCTCGGAAAAAGAATTAACGCAATTGGGGAGTGAATCACTGGTACGGCATATTTTGCCACGCCAAGCCATGAATCACACGTTGAGTGTATTAAGCCGGTATATGCGCGTAGCACATAGCCTGGAATGTGATCGCATTCTTGCCTTTGCAACCAGCGCGGTGCGGGAAAGCATCAATGGCGGCGATTTTGTCCTGCTGGCAAAGACTCAACTCGGATTGGATATACGGGTCATCAGCAGCCAGGAAGAAGCCCGGCTTATTTATCTGGCGGTTCGACAGGCCGTGGGGATGGAGGATGGCCCCGCGCTGATTATTGATATTGGTGGCGGGTCGGCGGAATTAATTGTGGGAACACCTGAAAAGGCCCTGTTGCTGGAGAGCCGCAAACTCGGTGCCAGCCGGCTCACGCAGCAATACATCCATCATGATCCGCCAACGAAAACGGAACTTCGGGAATTACACCGGCACATTCGCAGCACTCTTAAAGGATTGATCTCCCGCATTCGATCTCTTCATGCCGCGACATTTATAGGAACCTCCGGCACACTGGAAAATCTTGCCGCCATGTGCGTGGGGCAGCACGAGGCGAACGTGGCCCGTCACCGCGTCGTCAGTGAAATGAGGTTTGAGGATTTTGAAATTATTCATCGGAGGCTCATACGGTCCACGCAGAAGGAGCGTCTGAAAATGCCGGGGCTTGATCCGGGCCGGGCCGCACAGATTATCGCCGGTGCGGAACTGGTAAATTACCTCTTTGAACAATTGAAAATGCCCGTTATTGAAATATCCGATCGGGCCATGCGTGAAGGCATGATTATTGACTATATGCAGACGCACTGGCCCAAGGTACGGCTGTCCGTGGAAATCACCGAGCCGCGCCGCCGCAGTGTCATAGAATTAGGCCGCCGCTGTAATTATGATGACGGCCATCATCAGCAGGTCACCAAACTGGCCTTGAGTATTTTTGATCAGACCAAAAGGTTGCATCATCTCGATAACCGTGGTCGAGAATGGTTGGAATGTGCGGCGATGCTCCACGACATCGGGTGGCATATCGGGCACAGCGGCCATCACAAGCACAGTTATTACCTCATTAAAAATGGGGATTTGGAAGGTTTTTCACCGGTGGAACTTGAAATCATCGGTAATGTGGCACGGTATCATCGGCGCAGCATGCCCAAGAAAAGCCACGCGGCGTATATGTCGTTAACGCCGGCGGAACGGGAGGTCGTGGACAAACTGGCGGCCATATTGCGGGTGGCCGATGGATTGGATCGGGGGCACTATAAAAATGTCCAAGCGGTAGGTATAACGTCGCGCGGTGGCAGCACAACATTCGCCTTGACCACGCAGGCGGATCCTGAACTGGAGCTATGGGCGGCACGTGATAAAGCGGATATGTTCGAAAAAATATACGGCGTGCTGGTGGCGTTCACCGCCCGGCAAAAGAAAGATCGGAGATGACGGCCCGGCAATTGTTTTCGCCCACACTGGTGCTCTGTTACAACATTGTTTTAGGGTAGATGAGGAAACCCGGCGATGGTGAGCGTGTCTCGAGAGAGGCAGCGATCCTAAAGCGTTGCTGTGACAGAGCACAAGTGCCCTGTTCCATCCGTAATTACGGGTGGATTGGCCTCAAACCGGCCAGATGCCAGGAGTCGGCGGCGAGAACCGGGTTCGTAAACCCCTTGAGCCGACGCGACGCCACAGATTGCCGGTTTCCGGCCAACCCTACGGGCGGGGGCCAAGGGGCCGTGGGCTTTGTCGCTCGTCGTCAACGTATGTATCCATACGTAATCCTCCTCGCTTCGCGCCCACAACCCCTTGGCCCTCCGTCAACCCGTAATTACGGATGGAACAGGGCACTAGCCGGAACCCCCTTTTCTACGCTATGCTTACGATCATGAAAGCCACAGAACCAACACCATCGGATGCCCCGGGCAATAGACGGAATATTCATGTCCTGCCTGACGCGCTGATTAATAAAATTGCCGCCGGTGAAGTAGTCGAACGGCCAGCCAGTGTGATCAAAGAACTTCTGGACAACGCGGTGGATGCCGGAGCCACACGCGTCTCAATAGCCGTTGAAAATGGTGGCCGCACGCTGATGCGGGTCACCGATGATGGTTCAGGCATCGCGCCGAATCAGGTTGTGCTGGCACTGGCACGCCATGCCACGAGCAAAATTCAGACTATTGACGACCTGTTTGCCATCCAGACCATGGGCTTTCGCGGTGAAGCATTGGCCTCCATTGCCGGGGTCAGCCATACAACCATTACCACCCGCCGCGCGCAGGATGATCAGGCGGTGCGCGTGGAGGCACGGGAAAGTGTGATGGAGGCTCCAATTCCCTGCGCCGCCCCGGTGGGCACCACCATTGAAGTGCGTGATCTATTTTATTGCGTCCCCGCCCGACGGAAATTTCTCCGCGGAGACTCTACCGAGTTTGGACATATTTCCGAGACGGTGCTGCGCACGGCCCTGGCCCATCCGGAAATTGCATTCACGCTGACGCATAATGGCCGCAGCAATTTGAACTTTCCCGCCACCACCGATCCCCAGGTACGGGTAGTTACGGCGTTGAACAAGGAATTACAGGGACAACTCATAGCCTTGGATCATGCCGAGACCGGCATCGAAGTCCATGGGTTTGTCGGAAAGCCCGCCACCGCGCGGGCCACCGCACATTACCAGTACCTGTTTCTAAATGACCGCTATATTCGTGATCGATCCATATTTCATGCCGTTAAGGAGTCCTTCCGCGGACTGATCGAACCTCAGGCCCAACCGGTGGCGGTGATATTTTTACACATGCCGCCCACCGCGTTTGATGTCAATGTGCATCCGCAAAAAATTGAGGTGCGGTTTCGTGAGCCGAATCTGCCGTATCGCGCGGTCCTGGCGGCAATTCGACAGCGCCTGCTGGCCACGGATTTAACTCCGCGTATGCGGGTACCCGCCCCGCCGACGCCGGAGGTGGCCGGACAATTTATGGCCCATCAAACTGAAGAACGGCGGCAAGTAATAGCGGAATTTTTCCGCGATCCACAACCGCTCCAGCAGGCGTTGGATTTGCCCGCCGGCAATGCGTCGCCACGGGATGCCGCAGCCATTTCCGCGGATCGCACTATTCCGGCAGTCCCGGCAGTGCCGCTTGCGCCCGCAGAATCAATGTCGGCCACGCCATCCACGGCCACAGCAACGCCGTGGCCATTGTCTTCACCATCGGGATTGTCCGCAGCCAGCCCGCTGCCCCCCAAGTTTATGCAATTTCATAATAGTTTCATCGTGGTGGAAGATGGCGATGGCCTGCTGGTCATCGACCAGCACGCCCTGCACGAGCGTGTGATTTACGAAAGTCTTCTGGCGCGGACCCGAGCCGGAACGATTTCAGGCCAACGACTGCTGTTGCCGGTGGTCGTTTCAGTAAGCCCGCGCCAATTGGCGGGCTTGGACCGCGTGCGGGCGCTGCTGGCGTCGTTGGGAATTGAAATCACCCAATTTGACGCATCAAGCGTGGCGGTACAAAGCCTGCCAAGTCTGCTTTCGCGGCTGAACACCATGGATTTTGTGCGCGAATTGCTCGATAAGGTGGCGGAGGAATCTTCCGCGATTACCGATGAGGAATTACTGCACGAAGTGCTGGATATGGCGGCCTGCAAAGCTGCGGTAAAAGCCGGTGATCCATTGGCAAATCCGGAAATCGCGGCCTTGTTGGCGCGACGGCAGGAAGTGGAGCGTTCCAGCAATTGCCCGCATGGCCGCCCCACCACCATCCGCCTGGAACGCCGCGATCTGGAAAAGCAGTTTAAGCGACGGTGATCACGGGAACTCAACTCGGAGAAAAGGTGTTAAATCATCATACGCCATCAGGGTATGCCGACACGAATCCGCAATTAATTCCGTACCCGACAAAGTGCCAGGCCGGAGAAGGGGTTTTATTTTTTTCGGCTTTGCCACCGCGCATCGCCACAACATGCGATGATCCCGGCGTGCGGGATGCCGCGGAGCAATTGATATCGTTGATAACGTCAACGCCCTCGCGTGTTGCCGATGGTACCCGTGGCAGGCCGAAAACCGCGGTTATTGATCTTATTGTTGATCCCGCCATCCGGCACACACAGGGCTATGAAATTCATATTGCTCCGGATCACGTAAGGGTCAAAGGCAAGACCGCGGTCGGATTATTTTACGCCTTGCAAACCCTTATTCAGATCGCCCGGCAATACGGGAACTCCTGGCCATGCCGGCATATTGTTGACACTCCGGATTACGACCGCCGCGGCTTTTACCACGATATTTCACGCGGAAAAGTGCCGACACTGCACACCCTTTTGTGGATGGTCAAACAGTTAGCTGCGTTGAAGATCAATGAGTTTCAGTTGTATATTGAAAATGTTTTTCAATTTGCCGGTCATCGCGACATGTATGCGAACACTACGCCCTTGACGCCCGATGATATTCGGCAGATTGATGCGCTGTGCCGCAGATATCATATTGATTTTGTGCCATCACTTGCATCTCTTGGGCATTTCGACAAAATTCTGCGACTGCCGCGTTATCGCCATCTGGCGGAAATTGAACCTGAAACGTTACGAAGCCGAGGAATTAAAACCTGGTGCGATGATCCGTGGACACTGTGCGTGACCGATCCGGATTGTAAAGAGCTGGTGTCTGAACTATATGCTGATTTCCTTCCACATTTTACCAGTCCGACTTTTAATATCTGCTGCGATGAATCGTGGGATTTGGGACTTGGCCGTAGTGCGGCTGCCGTGAAAGCCATGGGCGTGGGCAGACTCTACGTGGACTGGGTTAATTTCTGTGCCACGCTGGCGAAAAGCCATGGCAAGCGTGTGCAATTGTGGGGCGATATTATTCTTAACCACCCGGAACTTATTGACCAACTGCCCAAAGACGCCACACTGCTGGAATGGGGACACTCCGGGGATCACCCCTTTGATGCCCATGGCCGACTTTTCGCCGAATCGGGCCGGGCATTTTATGTTTGCCCCGGCACATCCACATGGCAATCACTGGGCGGGCGATGGAATAATGCCGTGAGCAATTTACGCAATGCCGCACACGCCGGGATCAAACATGGCGCGGCGGGATTTCTCAATACCGATTGGGGTGATTATGGCCATCAGCAGGCGCTGTCGGTGAGCCTTGTGCCCATGGCCTACGGCGCGGCGGTGGCGTGGAATGTGAACCGGGATTCTCCCGCAGAACTGGCAATGTCCGCGGGATTACATGTACTGGGAGATCGCACCGGATTGATTGCCCCGGCCATTTGTACGATGGGCAATGTGTACCAACGCATTGCGCGGGAACTGCTGCCAAATGCCGCGCTGGATTTCAAACTCATGCGCGAGCCGTGGGATGAAAGAGAATTTCTGAATCTAACCCAGGGCGATGCTCTGAGGGCCGAACATGAACGAATTGCCGCGCTGGGAACACTTCTGGAACGACCGTGCGAAACATTGGATGGGGACCAACAATTAGCCATGGCCGAGTTGGTTCTGACCAAAGACCAGATACTTTACACACTCCAACGCACCATGGCGCGCCTGGAATTCTTTACCGGCGGGCGATCAGGCCCGTGGTCCGATGGGGCCAAGCCAATGCAGTTTCTTCAAGACATAAAACGGCGTTATAGCGACCTGTGGCTGCAACGCAACAAACCCTCGCGCCTGGCGGACATTCTGGCCATATTTGACCAGAGGATGGCCGAACATCACCGGTTCGACAAATAGCATTTATTCCGATTGCGGCGTAGCCGCGACGGGTTATCCGTGTCGGGGCTGTGAAATCGGCTTTTCGCCGGCATTACGGACAGGCGGAATCGACGGTGACGACGGTGGCGGTGTGTCGGCGTCTGGATTCAAGGGGAGAATGACTCTTACCTGGGTTCCGGTGGGAAGCGGACGGATAAAAATGTGCCCTTCATGAAGATCCACAAACCGTCGGACAATGGCCAGGCCCAGACCCAGGCCGCGACTGCCTTCCTCGGTGGCGTCGCCGCTGTGATGTTGCATGGTATCGGTACCGGTTTGAAATGGTTGGAATGGACCGGCCATAACCTCGTCCGGCATTCCGGAGCCGGAGTCTTCTACGATTAATTCAACTTGCTCGCCAACGAGGACATTGGCAATCACCCGCACGACCGCGCCATCGGGGGAAAAACGGATGGCATTGCTTAATAGATTGGTGAGGATGTCGCCGATTTTATCGGAATCGCCGAGCATGGTGGGAATGGAATCCGGCAGAATCACTTCCAAGTGTTGCCTGCGGGCGGTGATAAAGCCGCTCTGCTGATCGCAAACATCAAGGATCAATTTACGCAAGTCAAACGGGTCGCGGCGCGGCTTGGTGGTGAAGACATCTTCCTGCACGAGCTTGAGCAGATCGGTGACGATTTTGGAAAGTCGCCGGGAATTTTTTAGAATTGAATCAACGGATTTATATATTTCACGCGCGGGTGCATTGCCTGCATCGTCCGGCCCGGGGCGGACGATCCCGGCCCCGGAGAGCTGTCGGAGAATGAGTTGCGCCGTGACCATAATATGGGATATGGGGGGGGG
>JAJYGE010000246.1 GCA_021785155.1 Planctomycetota bacterium | reverse complement strand
CCGATCTTGCCCAATCCGCACTTTTCCAATGTGCGTTCCAATTCCCCACCAAAACGGGCAAACGTCTGGCCCTCCGGCAAAGCGCAATTATGGGTGGACCAGGGCATTGGTCCGATTGGAAGCGTTATTTCCTGGCGACCCCTCAATGCCGACTCTTTGGCCCGCGCTTAAACTTGGTCTGCTGCGGTTTGGGGGTGGAGCGGTTGGCCAGGCGATTGGCAATGCCTTCATCAATTGCCGCCGTCAGGGCCTGTCGGTGTTCCACGTCCCGTTGCGCATTTTCCGCCGCGCTTACCGCCGGCGAGCCGCCCGATTGATTCTGCCGCGCGGCATTGAGTTCCTTGATCCGATCCCGTAAATCAGCCGCCTTTTCAAATTCGAGATTGTTGGCCGCCGCCAGCATCTCCTCTTCCAGCATTCGGATCATTTCCTGCTGATCAAATTCGGATTCTGATTCCGAGAGCATTTCCCGCGCGGTGCGGAGGGCCTTGAGTTCCAGTTCAATGCCATGCCGAATTGCTTTCTGGATGGTTTGCGGGGTTATTCCATTGGCCGTGTTCCAGGCCTCCTGAATGCCGCGTCGCCGCAGGGTCTCATCAATGGCCCGCCGCATGGCCGGGGTTATTTTGTCGCCGTAGAGAAATACTTTGGCGTCCACATTCCGTGCGCACCGTCCGATCATCTGGATCAGTGATGTTTCGCTGCGTAAAAAGCCCTGTTTGTCGGCGTCCATGATGGCCACCATGGAAACCTCCGGTAAATCCAGCCCTTCCCGCAACAGATTCACGCCTATGAGGCAATCAAAAGAACCTTCCCGCAACTCACGGAGAATATCAATGCGATCAAATGTTTGTATCTCACTGTGTAAATATTTACAGCGCAACCCCGCCTGCCCCAGATAATGTGACAAATCCTCGGCCAGGCGTTTAGTCAGCGTGGTCACCAGCGTTCGCTGTCCTTTTTCCGCGCGGGCTTTGGCCTCTGCCAGCAGGTCCGCCACCTGCCCCTGGGCCGGGCGCACTTCAATGACCGGGTCAATCAGGCCGGTGGGGCGGATTATCTGCTCCACCACTTCGCCGCCGGTAAGCTCCAATTCATATTTCGCCGGTGTCGCGGATACAAACAACACCTGATTCCACATGCTCACGAATTCCTCAAACCGCATCGGGCGGTTGTCCAATGCCGACGGCAGGCGAAATCCATGTTCCACCAGCACCTCTTTGCGGTGACGATCCGCGGAATACATGGCGTTGATCTGCGGGATAGTGACATGCGATTCATCAATCATCAACAGGTAATCCTGGGGAAAATAGTCAATTAATGTCGATGGTTTCGCCCCCGGCGGTGAGCCGGAAATGTGCCGTGAATAATTTTCAATGCCCTGGCAGAATCCCGCTTCCAGCATCATTTCCATATCATATTTTGTGCGCGCAAACAGGCGTTGCGCTTCCAATAGTTTGCCCTGCTGCCGCAGGTCACGGCAACGCTGCTCCAGTTCCTGCTGAATATCGTGCACGGCCCGCACCATGGTGGTGTCATCGGCGACATAATGTTTGGCGGGATATACAAAGGCGGTGGTTTCTTCGGTGAGCCGCTCTCCGCTGACCGGATGAATATGCCAGATTGATTCAATTTTATCGCCGAACATTTCCAGTCGCAACGCGGTAATTTCATACGCCGGGAAAATTTCAATCACATCGCCGCGCACACGGAAGGTGCCACGCTTAAATTCAATGTCATTACGTTCGTATTGCACGTCAATCAGCGCCCGCAGCAGTTCTTCCCGCCCCAACACCGCCCCACGCTGCAGGGAAATAACTTTCTTTTTATATTGTTCCGGAGAGCCTAAACCGAAAATGCAACTCACCGACGCCACCACCATCACGTCCCGCCGGCTTACCAGCGCGCTGGTGGTGGCCAGTCGCAGGCGATCCAGATCGTCATTGCGCGCAGCATCTTTTTCAATATAAATATCCCGCTGCGGAATATACGCCTCCGGCTGATAGTAATCATAATAACTGACAAAATAATTCACCGCGTTGAAAGGCAAAAGTTCCCGGAATTCTTCATAAAGTTGGGCGGCCAGAGTCTTATTGTGGCTGATCACCAGCACCGGTCTGTTCAGTTGCGCTGCGACATGGGCCATGGTAAAGGTCTTGCCCGATCCGGTAACGCCCATGAGCACCTGATATTTTTCACCGCGTTGAAAGGCTTTGGTGATCTTTTCAATGGCCTGCGGCTGATCACCGGTGGGCTTGAAGGGGCTTTCTATCTTATATTCCTGCACGGGCATGGTTCACATCCACAACACAATAACAGCCAATTATATGCTGTCGTTACTGAACCTACCTCCCAATACCGCAATTACCACCAATACGGGGCCTGTGACAGGTTCTGCCAGGTCGCTCGGGGCCAAATCCTTAACCCGTAGTTCCCCCCACGAAAAGCAGAAAACCCCTGTATTTACAGGGATTTCCTTATTTTTTGCCTTTACCGTACTGGGTACAATCCCAGAAGTTTCAAGGCTCGCTCCTGCAACGGTGTCGCATCACTGATCACCGTGAACGTGGCTTCCTCTACGTTTCCTTTCCTATCTTCAGCGGTTTTGGTTGAGGGTTCCGTGGCCTTGGTCTTTCGCGTATGAGCCTCGGCTGCGTTTTCCTTCAGTTGTATCACGCAGCGGTTCCGGGTCAGGGTGCCCAAGGCTTGCAGAAGCGAGGCAAAACTCTGCACCGGCAGCCCGTCCGCCGTGGTGTGCGTCTTCTTCTTTGCCATGACGGACT
>JAJYGE010000170.1 GCA_021785155.1 Planctomycetota bacterium | reverse complement strand
ATGCCGCAGATTATCCCCATCCAGAACGTACGCCGGATGGCCCAGAGAAATCAGAGCATGTTCCAATGCCACGGCAATGGTGGATTTCCCGCAACCCGAAAGCCCGGTAAGCCAGACAATACAGCGCCGATTATGCGTAACCACCGCCCGATCTTCCGCCGTCACCTTGGCCGGATGCCAAGTTATGTTTGTCGCTTTCATTTCAGCCATCACCGCACAAAATCCCGGAAAACAAAGTCCCAGCCAACCAACAGAACACCGGTCAATCACCCATTACACACAACACCTACCGTTTAAGTGTGTAATGCATCATACGCCCCATTACATCCAAATTCAAGTTATACCGCGCCGCACGAATTTGATGTAATGATTGGATGTAATGACGGAAAGCAATCACCCATTCTGCTGTTGCACTTCCGGCTCCATTTCCGCCCGATCCCATCATTCAACCACACGTTAAGGCTCCGCGACAAAATAACTTGAACATTCTGGCTGGTTCTTTTGCCCGCTGGCGACGTTGCTCGCTCGTTACGTATCCCTGCGGATATGTGCCTCGCGAGCGCCTTGTCATCTGGCAAAACTCCTGCGCCATAATTGTTCATGTTATTTTGTCACGGAGCCTAAGCTGATCATGGATCAATATTGTCGGTACAATATACATTATGGATGAACCGGTACCCGATGAACTTGAACTTGCTGAACCCGTTGCCTTATCTGATTCCGATGAGGGCCTGGAATCGGTAACATTTAACATTCGCCACGACCTGCAAAAGCGACTGGATATCTATCTGCGCGATCGGCTTTCCACACATTCGCGCTCCATGCTCCAAAAATTAATTAAATCCGGTACGGTTCTGGTCAATGGACGCCCCGCCAAAGTCAGCACCCTTTTGCGCAGTGGTGATTGCGTGGAACTGCAAGTGCCACCCGCGGTGCAGCGGGAAATATTACCCGAAAATATCCCGTTGGATATTTTGTATGAAGATGATGACTTCATCGCCATTAACAAACCCACCAACTTGATTGTTCATCCCGCACGCGGCCACTGGACCGGCACCATGACCAATGCCCTGGTCTACCACGCCCAGAAAACCGCCGGGACTCTTTCCGTCGGCAGCGATCCCTGGCGACCCGGTATTATTCACCGCCTGGACCGCAATACCACCGGCCTGATTCTTGTCGCCAAAACCGATGAAGCTCATTGGCGGCTTGCCGGGCAGTTTGAACGTCGCTCCATTCGCAAAACTTACCTCGCCGTGGTGCACGGCTCTCCGCCCCTGGATAGCGACTTAATTGACGCGCCGCTGGGCGTACATCCCACGATGCGTGAAAAATATACCGTGCGCGACGATATTGGCCGCACCGCCCAAACCGTGTATCAGGTTAAAGAACGATTCAAACGCTTTACGCTGCTGGAACTATTTCCCAAAACGGGTCGTACGCACCAGTTGCGCGTGCATCTAAGCCATGTCGGATTCCCAATTGTGGGCGATGTCACATATGGAGGCCGCCCCATATCCCGCCGGGACATCACCGCCAAGCCCCGGGATTCAGCCGATGCCCTGATTTCCCGCCAGGCCCTGCACGCCTGGCGACTGCAGTTTGTACACCCCAGTAAATTCAACCGCATGACCCTGGAAGCCCCGGTTCCAGAGGACATGTCCGAATTTGTGACGATTTTACGGCAGTTTGACCGATGAATAAAGTGACGCCAACCGCCCGTTCTGCCGCTTTCGGCGGTTCGGGCGATTCGCGTCCGTCGGATTTTTGAATTGCAAGATGGATCGGGCTTTCCCGATTGGGAACGCCATGTTGGGTCTTTGTGCATAGCCGGAGTTGTTATTCATGGTAGCGCCGGAAGTATTGGAACAGTGCCAGCGGATTCTCGATTACCGCTTCCAGAACCTGCAATTGCTTGATGAAGCTCTTACCCATGCCTCATCATCTTCCAATCGCCGCAATTCCAATGAACGTCTCGAGTTTCTTGGTGATGCCGTGCTGGGGTTAATTATCTGTCAGAGAGGATATGAACAATTTCCCGATTGGCTTGAAGGGCAACTCACAATTCTCAAATCATCGGTTGTCAGCCGCAAAACCTGCGCCGAAGTCAGCAACAAGATCGGCCTGACGGACTTGATCCGCGTCGGTCCCGGCATGGATAAACCCGGTCGATTGCCCAGCAGTCTTGCAGCCGGTGTATTTGAATCGGTGGTAGGCGCTGTTTATCTTGATGGTGGTTTTGAGGCCGCCAGCAAATTTATCCTCCGCCACATGCAACCCTGGGTGGACCATTACGCCGATGGCGATCATCAACTGAATTTCAAATCCATGCTCCAGCAATACGCCCAACGGGAATATGGCTGCACCCCAACCTATGAAGTTCTTGCCGAAGAAGGGCCGGATCACAAAAAGACCTTCCGAATACGCGTTAATATGCAGGGACAATTCTACGAAGGCACACAAGGCCGAACCAAAAAGGAAACCGAACAGGAAGCCGCCCGCCTGGCGCTAATCGCGCTGGGCGTCCTTGATGCACAAGGCGAACTTCTCGCGGAACACAATGTCTCAACCCCCCAAGATAATGGCCAGCCGCAATAGTAACGCGCGAGCACCCGCAACCCAACCCTAGGTTAACCCCGTCGCCCACGACAACCACACGAACGTACCACTTTTTTTCCACGCACCACTTTCGCCACCCCCGATAATGAAATTTCCGCCGCAGCGCTCAGCAAATTTTAAGCGGTGCCCCGCACCGCGTCTCATTAAGGCCACCGCAGGTGGCCGTCTCAT
>JAJYGE010000483.1 GCA_021785155.1 Planctomycetota bacterium | reverse complement strand
CCGGAAAAGGCCGGGGTCGGTGGATGCCAGCATCGCCCATCTTCCGCCTCCACAATAATACGGCAGGCCTCCGCCGGATCATCCGTAACGCGAAAGAGTTTAAGGTCCTCCCGGCTGATGCAGTGGAATTTTTTTTCCATGGTTCGCCGCATCCAGTCGAGCAGGCCTTGCCAATAATCGCATCCGATCAGCACCACCGGGCGCGGATCGATTTTCAAGGTCTGAATAAGGGTCAATGTTTCAAAGCACTCATCCATCGTGCCATAGCCACCCGGAAAACAGACCACGGAACGGGAATATTTTATAAACATGGTTTTTCGCACGAAAAAATAGTGATGATTCAAGGCAATGGTCTGATACGGATTGGCATGTTGTTCATGCGGCAAGCTGATATTCAGCCCCACGGAAATGCCACCCGCGTCGTGCGCGCCGGAATTAGCCGCCTCCATAATACCCGGGCCACCGCCGGTGATCACGGCAAATTTCTTTCTTGCCAGCATGGCTCCAAGCAACCGCGCTTTTTTATAGTATGGATCCTTGCGCACCGTGCGAGCCGAGCCAAACACAGTCACGGCCGGACCAATCGAAGCCAAGGCATCAAAGCCTTCCACAAATTCCGCCATGATACGAAACACACGCCACATATCCCGAGCTGGCAAGTCATTGCCTGGTGCTGTTTCATGATCGTAAAGCACAGAGTTCTCCGTCAAGATATTGACAACGCCTCTTGCGAACAACGCTACCGTCCAACCGTGTGACCAAAGCTCCCCGACCTTCGGGTCGCCCCCGGCGACCCGAAGGTGGCACCTCCGCGGGCCTGAATGGCACAGGAATTCAAGTTATGGCCTGTCTGGTCAATGGACGTCAACGGCGTCTGAATTACTTTTCATCGGAGTCGCCGGCTTTTTCCGCGTCCGCGTCGTCTGGAGCATCTTCGTCCCCGGCCTCGGTTTTAGGCCGCGCGCCGGGGGGAATGACCCCCAGCGTAGCGAGAATGGAACCATCGAGAAAACCTTCCAGTTTTCTGGAGCGCACCGGATGCTGAAGTTTCCTTAAAGCCTTGGCCTCCACCTGCCGCACACGCTCACGGGTCACCTTAAAAATCCGTCCAACTTCTTCCAGCGTATAGGTGTAACCATCCCCGATTCCGTAGCGGAGTTTGATGATTTCCCGCTCGCGATAAGTAAGTGTTTTAAGCACCTGATCGATGCGCTCGCGCAGCATTTCCTGCGTGGCGGTTTCCACGGGATTTTCAGCGGCTTCATCTTCAATGAAATCACCGAAATAGGAATCCTCGGATTCTCCCACCGGTCGATCCAGGGAAATCGGATGCCGGGCGATTTTCAATACACGCCGGCACTCGGTTACCGGCATCTTGGCTTCCCTGGAAATTTCTTCAATGGTCGGTTCACGGCCCAAATCCTGCAGCAGCTTTTTGCTGATGTTCCGCAGCTTGGACATGGTCTCAATCATGTGTACCGGAATACGGATCGTCCGGGCATGATCCGCAATGGCACGCGTTATCGCCTGTCGAATCCACCATGTGGCGTAGGTGCTGAATTTATAACCGCGCCGATATTCATACTTATCCACCGCCCGCATCAGGCCGGTATTACCCTCCTGAATAATGTCCAGGAACGACAGCCCGCGGTTGCGATATTTTTTGGCAATTGATACCACCAGTCGCAGGTTGCCGCCGGAGAGTTTCCGTTTGGCGTCTTCATATTCATTGAAGACCAGTTGGATACTCTGACAACGCCGCTGTAACGTTTCCGCATCTTCCAGCACCAGATCCATCAGGCCCATGTATTCATCGGTCATGGCCTGCCGGTCATCTTCTGACAGCCGGGCCGTTTTGCGGTGCAATTCCAGGTGCAGTTCCGTGAGTTTGGTGCTGATGGACTGAAGTTTTTTCATCAGCGGAATAACTTTGCTGGTCCGCAGAGAAAGTTCTTCCAGCAGTGTGACGGCCTTGCGCCGCCGATTCCGCATGCACCTGTGAATTTCCTCTTTGACCGAGGCATGGCTGCCGGGGGATTGAATCTTATCCCATTCGTCGCGGTTTTGCGTTAATATTTTGCGAATTGTGCCCAGATTCTGGGGGATGCGTTTACTGATGGTACCCTTGGCGTCAACCTCGGCCGTGGAAATACGCATCGTGCGATCAAACGGCAATTCCCCCGATTCCACCTGCGCCAGAATATCCACCGCGCTTTGGATGCAGTAATCACTCTCCAGCACTTTACGACGAAACGCCATACGCGTGAGTTCTATTTTCTTGGCCAGACGGATTTCTTCTTCCCGCGTAAGCAACGGTATTTCGCCCATTTGCGTGAGATACATCCGAACCGGATCATCAATGCGCTTGGAGCCGACCTCGGCCGCCTCGTCCTCATCCTTCATGGAGTTGATTTCTTCCTCCGCCTCGCGCATCAGGGATTCATCCGGATCATCCGACGATGGTACCGCGACATGCTTGTTGCCTTCGGCCTCATCCAATAACTCCACGCCTATTTCATCGAAGCGCTGCATCAGCGCGTCAAGACGATCCGGCGCAATGGCATCATCGGGCAAAAGTTCATTAAGCTCTTCATACGTGAGATATCCCTGCGATTTACCCTTTTCAATCAGCAATTGAATGTTCGCGCTGGCATTGGCCAGTGGAACCGTGCTGACTGTGGCGGGCGGTTGTACCTGCGAATGGGTGGTGTGACTCACAATTTTCTCCTGCGCGTCCAAAATATGGACGGAATATTAAAACCGGCCTGCATCGAATGACAGTCAACTCAAGAGGCCGGAAACAAATTCATCCTGCCGCATGGCACGCTTCTCTATACGTGCCACGCGGGAATCGGGTTAATAAAAAAACGCCCGCGGATATTCTGGCTCCAGCGGTCCAAGTCCATCGGTCATATCGTTCCGACGCTCCGGAACAGACTCTTTTCATGGCCAGCGCCCGCGAATTTGGCTGCCTCTTCCGTCAACGAAGCCAAACCCGAACCATATATTTTAGCATTGTCCGGCGGTGGATGCCAATGATATACCATAAATAATAATTTATCGCCGCCACGGTGTATCACAGCAAACACCATGCCATAAGCCGCCGTCGGCTTTGATGGAAAATTCAGCCGCGTTAAAACCACCCCCGGCCGTCCCGGATACCCCGTCCGCCACGCTATCGCCACCCGCGTCACAATTTGCGGACCTGGCAATTTTCCGGACACCCGTGGCGGCGGCGGCTGCCGCCGCAGAGCAGAGAGCGGTAGAGAGTTGAGCAGTAGAGCACGTAAGGCTGGGACTATATGATGCGGTCGCAAGATGCGGCCACCCCTGCGGTCCAGTGCTCTGTCAACACCGACGGCTGCCGCGCAAAACGCGCGGTGTAAGCAAAGGCGGCTAAAAGGGGATGGGGTGTCCCGGCACACTGGTTCGGATGTATTGCCACGCCCCAATTTGCGGATGCATGGAAGTTCATTCGCAAAATTTTAAAAAGTTGTGTAGTATTTCCCGCGGGCAGGAGTGATACGATGAAGCAAAAGGACTTCCCATGGCAGATTCAATTCAACTTTCCCTTGATGGAAAAACGTATCAGTACCCCGTGGTCACCGGTTCCGAGAATGAACGCGGAATCGATATCACCCGACTGCGCTCGGATACGGGACTTATCACGCTGGATCCCGGTTACGGCAACACTGGCTCGTGCCAAAGTGCCATAACCTATATTGACGGAGACAAGGGAATCCTGCGCTACCGCGGTATTCCCATTGAGGAATTCGCCAGCCATCCGAATTTTATTGAAGTCGCGTGGCTGCTTATTTTTGGCCGCCTGCCGAACAAAGCGGAACAAGTTCGATTCAGTGATCGTCTCACCGCCAACGCGCATCTCCATGAAGCCATGAAGCACACGTTTGAAGGATTCCCCATCACCGCCCCGCCCATGGCGATTACCTCGGCGATGATTAACACGCTGGGATGTTTCCATCCGGAACTTTATTCGCTGGACGATGAAGTATTACTGGAAGAGGCGGCGGCGCGGCTCATCAGCAAAATCAGAACCATCGCGGCGTTTACCTATCGGCGCGTTAACGGCTTGCCATATATTTATGCGGATCCCAAGTTGCGCTATTGCGCCAATTTTCTGCACATGATGTTTTCCATGCCGTATGAACAACACATCGTGGATCAGGAAATTGAAGATGCCCTGAATTTAATATTCATTCTCCATGCGGATCATGAACAAAATTGCTCCACCAGCACCGTGCGCATGGTGGGCAGCAGCAAAGCCAATTTGTTTGCCAGTTGTGCCGCCGGCGTATGCGCTCTGTGGGGGCCGCTGCATGGCGGTGCCAATGTGGAAGTTCTGGATATGCTGGAGAAAATCCACGCCGGCGGCATGACCGCGGAAAAATATATTGAACTATCCAAAAAGAAAGACAACAATATCCGCCTGATGGGATTTGGCCATCGGGTTTATAAAAATTATGATCCCCGCGCCAAAATGCTGCAAAGCGTGTGCGAACGCGTGCTGAAAAAACTGGATGTAAAAGACCCGCTTCTGGACATTGCCCGGAAACTCGAAGAACTGGCACTCAAGGATGACTATTTTGTTACCCGGAAGTTGTATCCCAATGTCGATTTTTACAGCGGCATGATCATGCGGGCCATGGGCATTCCAACGGATATGTTCACCGTGCTGTTTGCCATCGGGCGACTGCCGGGATGGATCGCGCATTGGAAGGAACAGCACGACGATCCGGCCTCCAAAATCGCCCGGCCCCGCCAGATTTACACCGGGCCGGTAAATCGCCATTATGTGCCGCTTGATCAACGCTGAAACCTGATCCGGGTAATTTTGTAATGGGCGTGCATCGCGTATGACCAGCATTGAATTACCCATAAGCCACCGCATCATCGCTCCGCCGCGTTCTCCGCTGCGCCTCGCGGTGGACCGCTTTTGGGCCAATCGCCTGGCGGTTTTGGGACTCATCGGTCTGAGTTTTTTTGTGCTTGCCTGTTATGGATCTTTGCCGTGGACGCTGCATACATTTAATCAGCAGAATCTCCGCGACGCGCTTCAGCCGCCCTCTTGGCAACATTGGATGGGCACCGACACGCTGGGACGTGATTTGTTATCGCGTTTTTTACTCGGAGGAGCCATCTCACTGCTGATCGGCGTATTTTCGGCCGCGGTTGCCGTGGGCATTGGATTAACCGTGGGCCTGGTTTCCGGCTATGTGGGTGGGCGGCTTGATGCGCTGCTGATGCGCGGTGTGGATGTCCTCTACGGCCTGCCTTACATTTTGCTGGTGATTCTACTGCGGGTGGCACTGGTAGGCCGAATTTCACACTTTTTTACCGGCATTGGCTTGCCGCAGGCACAGGGTTTGGCGGGCATTGTGGTGCTGCTGATTGGCATCGGGGGCGTAAGCTGGCTGACCATGGCCCGCGTGATTCGCGGCCAGACCATGAGCTTGGTGAATCAACCGTATGTCGAAGCGGCCCGGGCCACGGGGGCCCGGCCTTCACGCATTCTGCTGCGGCATATTCTGCCCAATCTTATCGGGTCCGTTGCGGTTTATGCGGCGTTGACTGTTCCCAATGCCATTCTGGCCGAATCATTCTTGAGTTTTTTGGGCTTGGGCGTCCAGCCGCCGGTGCCGACATGGGGCAATCTGGCCGCTTCCGGGGTTCAAGCCATCAACCCGATCCATACGCAATGGTGGCTGATTACCTGGCCCTGCGTGGGCTTGACGCTGGCCCTGTTATGCTTAAATTTTCTTGGTGACGCCCTGCGCGATGCACTGGATGTGCGAACGCGATAGAATTCATGGCGTATGAATCATGCGACCGGCCCTTTCCGGCTGGCGCGGTGCAGACGGGTGAATGAATGGACAATCGCTTTACGCTTAAAGATTTCATTTTCACTGTTCTATTGCTGCTGATTATCGGCGCAGCCGTCATGGCCATGGCACAATTCAATTACGTCAATAAACAGGTCATCGCCTTATCCACTGCAATTAAAACACTTAATGAACAGCAATTGGCACAAACACAACTGCTGCAACAAATTGTCCGCCATGGCTTGCGGATACAATCCGGTACCGGGTCCAACGCAAAAGTCTCCCCAAAAGACATTCGCGAAACGCTGCCGGATGGCACCCGATATGTCTGCTACCCCAATCCACCGCTGCTTCCGCACAACCCCTATTCGCTGCCTGATTACGCACGCGGTGATTGGCTGGTGGAAAACCTTGGCTCACAGCCGCGCACATTGGCCCCTTTCGTGGCGCGTGATGAAGGGGCCGCCATCGTGCAAGGGTGGGTGCAGGAATCCCTGCTTTCGCGCGATCCATTAACGCTTAAGTGGGAACCCTGGCTGGCGCGCAGCTACCGCATTTCTCCCAATGGCCTGAAAATTACCTTCAAAATCCGTCGCCGGGCCTGTTTCAGCAATGGTCATCCGGTAACCGCACAGGATGTACTGTTCAGTTATAACACCATGATGAATCCCGGCGTGGATGATGCGCCGCAGCGCGTCTATCTAAATGATGTTAAATCCTGCCGGGCCATCGGCAAACGCACCGTGGTGTTTACCTTTAAGCATCCGTACTTCAAGTCGCTGGAAGTTGTCGGCGGCATCAGCGTGTTGCCCGAGAGCGTGTATCAATTCAAAAAAGCCGGCGAATTTAATAAGCGTGGCCGCCTGCTGGTCGGCAGCGGCCCGTATATGTTTGATAAATGGACCAGCGGTGAAATTGTGCTGGTGCGAAATCCGAGATATTGGGGCCCCGTGCCGACCTTTAACCGCATTATTTATCGCTTTATCCAGAATCCGCAGGCGGCTTTGCAGGCTTTTCTGGCCGGACAAATTGATACCGATTCACCACAACCGTCGCAATGGATTAAATACATCCGGCAGCCGGGATTTTCAAAAGCCCACCACTGCTACAAATTTCTCACTCCAGCGGCGGGCTATGAGTTTGTGTGCTGGAATCTCAAAAAGCCGGAATTTAAGGACCGCCTCACCCGCACCGCATTGTGCATGCTGGTGGACCGCAACGCCATTATCAAAACCTTCCTGCACGGCCTGGCCCAGCCGATGACCGGTCCATTTAATCCCCTTTCCCCGCAGAATGATCCAAACATTAAACCCATCCCGTATGACCCGGCGAAGGCCAGGATGCTCTTGCGACAGGCGGGATGGAAAATGGGATCCGATGGCATTCTGCAACGGGATGGCAAGCCCTTCAAGTTTCAGATACTGATGCCGTCGCGTGACCCGCTGATTCAAAATATCTGTGTGTATATGAAGCAGCAATTCGCCACAGCCGGCATTGATATGAGCGTGCAGCCGCTGGAATTTTCCGTGATGATTGAAAAAATTGATAACCGCCAGTTTTCCGCCTTTTTTCTGGGCTGGAGCGGCGGCATTGAAAGCGATCCCTTTCAAATCTGGGATTCCGCCAGCTACGCGGATAAAGGCAGTAATGCCGGGGATTTTGACAATGCCCAGGCGGATAAGCTCATTTCCGAAGGCCGGCGCGAAATGAATACGGCCAAACGCATGGCCATCTGGCATAAATTTCAGGCTATTGTGTACCGCCAGCAGCCGTACATGTTCCTGTTTACCTCAGAGGCGCTGATGTTTATCAACCAGCGCTTCCATAATACCGCCCCGGTGGGCAAGTTCGGGCCGCTGGAGGCGAATTGGTTTGTACCTTTGAAATTACAGAAGTATCAGTAAAAACAGCGGTCGCGGGAACGATGCGGCAGTCGCAACAAGATGGAATTCAGGCATGACCACATATATTATCCGCCGCTTGCTGCTGATGATCCCAACCCTTCTGGGTATGACGTTTATGCTGTTTGCCGTCGTGCGTTTCGCACCGGGCCTCACGACGGGGGGCGGGCAATTTTCCGCCGGGATTATGCAGTCGCGGCAGGCCCAGAAGCAGGAACAGCAAATCATGGAACGCCGCCTGCATCTGGTGGATAAAAATGGCCATCCCATCAGTTTGGCCATGCAATATATTCTCTGGCTTAAAAGCACCTGCGAAGGACACTTAGGTACATCCATTGTATATCAGGAGCCGGTGCTCACACTTATTGAACAACGTTTGCCGGTGACACTGACCATCAATGCCATTGCCATGGCTGTGATTTATCTGGTATCCATACCCGGAGGTTTGATAACGGCTCTGTATCAGGGGCGATTAATAGATCGGGGCTACGGCTTTTTATCACTGGCTCTGTACTCGCTTCCGGTGATATGGCTGGGATCAACACTTCTGGGTTTTTTCGCCAATCCGCAATACTTCAACTGGTTTCCCTCGGCGGGACTTCATTCCACCAATACCGGCAACATGACCTTTTTCCGTTACATTGCCGATTATCTTTATCACATTGTTTTGCCGATTGTCTGCTCGGTCTACGGCGGGTTCGCATTTTTAAGTAAACAGATTCGCGGGTCCATTCTGGAAAATCTGCAGCAGGATTATGTGCGCACCGCCCGGGCCAAAGGCCTGTCAGGAACCACGGTGCTGACGCGGCACGTATTTCGCAACAGTCTGCTGAATCTTATCACGCTGACCGGAATGTCGCTTCCGGGACTGCTTGGCGGATCGGTGATCATTGAGCAGATTTTTTCCATCAACGGCATGGGCCGTCTGGCTTATTCATCCACGCTGGCGCGGGACCTGCCGGTAATTCAGGATTTAGCCCTGGTGGGTTCAGTGCTGACACTGCTATCCTATCTTGCTGTTGATATATGTTACCATCTTGCCGATCCGCGGGTGACGTATGGCTGATGTGACCATGCCGCCGATCGACCAGCCGCTGCTGTATGCCCCGCGGCCTTATTGGGGCTGGGTGGCGGCACGTCTGTTCCGTCCGCTTCTGGTACGGGCCTGCACCGCTTATCTGGCCATGCTGGTTGTTATTGCCTTATTGGTGCCGCTGATTGCCAACGGTCAACCGTATACCTGTGTTATTCCCGCGACCGTCGGTCATGCCGCCGCACGCGACTATCCGCTGTTTCGCGACCTAAGCAGTATCGACTGGATACTGCTGGCAGTGGCGGCAGCGCTGGCCGCGCAAGGCATTGTCGTATTTACATCGCGCCGGCTGGCACGACCGCAACGTATCATGCGCCGCCGCGTCGGCTTGGCCATCCTTACCGGTATCACCATTATTTCCGGCACGTTGATTGCCGCACTGCATCACAATCGCCTCGATGCCACCAATTACCGCAGTCTGGCCCGGCACGGCCTGATTACCCAGGCGGTTTTTCCGCCCGTGCCCTGGGGCTATGCGGAAATGGAGCCTTTGAGCAAAGGGCTTATTAACCAACTTCCGTCCCATCGCCATTGGCTGGGTACCGATGGCGATGGCCGCGATGAACTGTCACGCCTGCTCTGGGGTGCCCGCATTGCCATGGGCGTCGGTTTTGTGAGCCAGATTATTGCGCTGGCCCTGGGAATCCTGGTGGGCGCATTAACCGGCTACTTCGGCGGCGTATTTGACATTATCGGCATGCGACTGGTGGAAATGGTCGAATCCATACCCACGTTTTTTCTCATTCTGACTTTTGTGGCCATTTATGGACGCCACATTCTTGATATCATGGTCATTATCGGCGTCACCGGTTGGACCGGCTATGCGCGCCTGCTGCGGGCTGAATTTTTCCGCATTCGCAATTTGGATTATGTTCTGGCGGCCCAAGGATCAGGCATGCCCCTGTGGCGGGTGCTTTTCAAACACATGCTGCCCAACGGCGTTACACCTGTGCTGGTGTCCGCGGGCTTTGGCATGGCCGGTGCCGTTACCATTGAAGCCTCCTTAAGTTATCTGGGCGTGGGCGTGCAGCCGCCGACGGCTTCCTGGGGTTCCATGCTGAACTCCGCGGGTAATCCGGCAACGGTATTCCGCTGGTGGCAGGCGTTAGGACCTGGAATGTTGATTTTTATCACTGTTCTGGCGTTTAACCTCATTGCTGAATCCCTGCGCGACGCCATTGATCCCACGACCATGGGCCGGAGATAAACGCTATGAATGATCAACCCATTCATGCCCCCGATCAGCCGCTGTTGCGCGTCCGCCAACTTATCACGCGCTTTGATACACCCGCCGGGATTTTCAATGCCGTTGATGGTATCAGCTTTTCAATTTATCCGGGGCAAACACTGGCTCTGGTGGGCGAAAGCGGCTGCGGGAAAAGTGTCACCGCGCTATCGTTGATGCGGCTGATTACCGAACCCGGTCGCATTGTCGGGGGGCAAATCATCATGGACAATCGGGATTTGTTATCCATTACCGAATCCCAGATGCGCCGGGTACGCGGTGGAAAAATCGCCATGATTTTTCAGGAACCCATGACCAGCCTCAACCCGGTATTCACCATCGGATTTCAGATTGTTGAAGCCATCCAACTCCACCAGAAAGTCTCCAACAGTCAGGCGATTTCCATCGCCGAGACCGCCTTGCGCCGCGTTGGCGTCGCTGACGCCGGGCGGCGTCTGCGTGATTATCCGCATCAGATGTCCGGCGGCATGAAGCAGCGTGTGATGATCGCCATGGCTTTGGCATGCAATCCATCGCTGCTGATTGCCGATGAACCCACGACGGCTCTGGATGTCACCATTCAGGCCCAGATACTGGAACTGCTGGGCGAAGTGCGGGCGGCCACGAATATGGCGGTTCTGCTGATCACGCATGATCTGGGAATTGTGGCGGAAAATGCCGACATCGTGGCCATTATGTATGCCGGAAGAATTGTTGAATTCGCCACGGTGCATGAATTGTTTGCCAATCCGCTGCACCCCTACACCCGTGGCCTGCTGGCCTGTGTTCCCCGCCTCAGCCATGAACATGATCGTCTGCCCGCCATTCCCGGCACGGTTCCCAGTCCGCTGGATTGGCCGCAGGGATGCCGCTTTGAGCCGCGTTGTACGCACTGTCAGGGAGTGGCAAGAGACCGTTGCAGGCAGGGCATGCCGCCGTTAAACGAGGTGTCCCCGGGGCATTGGGTGGCGACGTTTTCCGCCACCGGGTTTGATGGCGCGCCAGGATCGGAACCCGCCTTGGCGTTTCGTCGTTCGGAAAAGCCGCCGGTTATGATGGCCTAGGAAAGCGAACCGTTAACGTTACGCTGTGGAAAGTTATTTGGAGCGCCGCATGGAATTAAATACGCTGGCAGCACAACGCTTCGGCCATCCGACGGCGGAGACGCCCCTGCTGGATGTCAGAGATTTATCTGTGGCCTTTCCCATCCGCAGCGGATTGCTGCAAACTGTTACGGGGCGGATTCAGGCCGTCAATCATATCTCGTTACAGATTAAGCACGGGGAAACGCTGGGCCTCGTGGGGGAATCCGGATGCGGTAAAACCACGGCGGGTCGGGCGATTTTGCGTTTAATCCCCCAGGGGGTGGCGGAGATTTCCGGACAGGTGCTCTTTGAATCAACGGATATTTATGCCGCCCGGCCCGCCAAGTTGCGTGCCATGCGTCGGCATATTCAAGTTATTTTTCAGGATCCCGTTGGTTCATTAAATCCACGCATGACCGTTGGTGCCATGATCGGTGAACCGCTGCTGGTGCATCACCTTGTGCCCAAGCCGGAAATTCCCGCCCGCGTCGCCGAGCTTTTGCGAAAGGTTGGATTTTCCGGCGATGTGATTAACCGCTATCCGCATGAATTCTCCGGCGGCCAGCGCCAACGCATCGGTATCGCCCGGGCCTTGGCCTTAAACCCAAAGCTCATCGTGTGCGATGAACCGGTGTCCGCATTGGACGTTTCGATCCAGGCCCAGGTGCTGAATTTATTAAGCGATCTGCAAAGCGAAATGGGATTATCATACCTTTTCATCGCCCACAATCTGGCGGTGGTGGAGCATTTTTCCGATCGCATTGCGGTTATGTATCTGGGAAGAATCGTTGAAACCGCCGCCGCCCGCACACTCACAGGCGATCCCAAACACCCCTACACCCAGGCCCTGCTGTCCGCCGTGCCCAAGCCGGAGGTGAATCGCAAGGACCATCGCATTGTTTTGCAGGGTGAAGTGCCCAGCCCTGCCAATCCGCCATCGGGCTGCCCCTTCCATCCCCGCTGCCCCATTGCCAGGGAACGTTGCAAACGGGAAATGCCCCCCATGGAAATCAAAGCCGGCGATGCCACGCATCTCGCCGCCTGCTGGGAAACACGCTGACCCCTGGGATAATTACGGGTTGATTGGCCTGGAAGAATGTGTTGAGCCACAGATTTTTGTTCGGATATGCCATGGGGCTCCGTGTTGAAAACCCAGTGCCGATTTTCCCTGTGTCAACACCCCCACCGTCGCGCCGGCACACGCCACCGTATGATCATCCCGGCTCTCCTGCGCCGTTTCCGTGGCATCCGATAAAAACGCAGTGGGCATTTCAGTGGGTGCGTGGCAATATTTCCGGGAACCCGTGGCGGCGGCGGTCGCCGCAGAGCAGGGTAGTAGCGCACGTAAGGCTGGGACCATATGATGCGGTCGCAAGATGCGGCCACCCCTGCGGTACCCCTTCCCCTGCTCACCTGTTCCTCTGCTCCCCTGTTCTAACAGCGGGATGGGGTGCCCCGGTACACTGCCCGGATGTATCGCCGCGCCCATTTCCGTTCACATTCCGCAATTATTTGGACACGCCCCTGGAAGCTGCTACAATTAAGTACGCGGAAGGTTGACGCTTAACGAGGTACTTGCCATGCGTAATTCTCGCGGATTCACACTTATTGAAATGCTGGTGGTGGTGTTGATCATCATTATCCTTATTGGCATCGGCCTGGCGGTGGGTGAACAGGTGGAAGCCAGCTCCAAAATCGCGTTGACGAAATCCGAACTCAAGGGCCTGCAGGGAGCTTTGCAATGGTACGAGCACAAAACCGCCGGGCAGGTGCCAACCGACATGCTGGCATTCCTTGAAGGTTATCAGCGCCTGCACGCCTATCCGACGACCGTCAGCGGATCAACGGTATGGCTCCAGCACAAAAACTTCCTCACCAATTTACCCGCCACGGCAGTGGTCATGGGGACTTTTCCGGGACCCGGTTCAGGTACCACACAGAACATGACCGGCGTGATTGAAATTCTTGATGGATTGGGTAATCCAATCCAGTTTGTGCCGGCAACGAACGCTACAGCTACAACCGGATTTGTGAACACCCCCGCGACCTACCCATATCCTTGGGAAAAAGCAGTCCCGCCAGTGTGGAACTACGCCAACGTAACCCCGACCCAGGCGCCAGTGTACCTTTTCCCTTTCCCTCTTAGCACGCCCGTCGTCGCCCCCGGCACAAGTGGTTCGCCGCTGCCCCTTCCCAGTCAGGTTCACGCCCCCTGCTTTTTCAGCTTTGGCACCAATTACAACAGCAGTAACCCAGCGGCCATGAATTACGAAAGTTATACCTACAGCTACAACCCGTGAGCGCTGCGCTTCAACGGTCAACGAACAACGATCAACGAACGTTTTTTTCTCTCTGTTTTCCCGGCGCAGCTTCGCAATGTGTTCGAGCAACTGGCGGAAACCAGCCTCGCAGAGCGGGCGAAACA
>JAJYGE010000278.1 GCA_021785155.1 Planctomycetota bacterium | reverse complement strand
GGTGGTGGGTTGAAGGCATTGGATCAGCCACCGGATTATCATCCGGTGCTCTCGGGGGGCGTTGCGTTATAGAGCGCGGCGGCGCACTGATTAGAATCTCCCTAAATTATGCGCCACTTCCACATAAGTGGTAAAAAGATAATTGCGCCCGTTGAACTGCGTAATTTTACCGCTGACACGGAATTTTATTTCCGTCCCACGCCGACCACTGCGCGTTTCCATGCGTTGCAGTAATCGACATGGCAATAAAATCAGCGGCGGCTCTGAAAGACTTGAACTGTCCGCTTGAAATACAAAAATCCATTCATGCAGCGGCTGATTAAAAAGCAGTCGGCCCGGGCGATTCCAGATATACGACCCTTCGCGCAAGGCGGGTGGCTGCACATATCCGACAGGTTGCGGTAAATCGGGAATTGGTTTTGCCGTAAGCATCGGTTGCATTTTCACGAGCTGCTGAATCGGGCGGGAAATATGATGCGACAGTAAACTATTGAGCACTGCCTGCGCATTGGTGTTTTGTCCTGTGGTTGCCGTCGCAGGCTTGGTTGTAGCCGCCGGCGCCGAAGCGGTGGTGGCGAGGGGATGCTTGCGGAATAAGCGCACATCGGCATCCGGCAGAAGATAAAGTTGATGGTGGTATTGTGTGAGCATTCCACTGATTACAAAACCGGTATGCGTTTTCTCCATTGCTTCCATGGCCTGCAATGCCAGGCACGGCAGGAGCCGAATGGTGTGTGGCCAGCCTTTTTTGGCCTTGATGAATTTAAATTTTGGATATCTGCTTCCATGTTGTAAAATCAGTTTTCCCGGCACGTTGGTTAAGATGCTTCCGGTGCGCAGCGGCTGGATTGCACGATGCTCTACGTCGGTGTTGGCGGGTGTTGCCGCGTGGCCATAATGCCGTGCGGCATCGGCGGTGCTGCCGCAGAGTGTTGCCGCTAAACTCACTGCGGCCAACAGCAATGCACAATTGGATGTTCTTGATTTCATCGGCATAATTCAACTCCATTGTTCGTATTCCTCACCCCTCAAAGCTGCCGTTGCGCCGAGTTTCCTGGCGCCGACGGATCATATCCCATGGCCAAGTATTGATAACATTTCCCGGCTGCGCCCAAGCCCGCCGCGCCGTGAGGATACCATAGATCATTTTATCCATATCTTCACGTTGATGCGCGTCGGTATTAATGCACAGTGGCACGGCCGCTTCTACCGCCATTCTGGCGTGTATATCCCGTAAATCCAGCCGCAGATCATGGGAATTTATTTCTAATGCCACGCCGCTGCGGGCGGCGGCCATGATTACCGCCTTCATATCCGGCTCCAGACCGCGACGCCCGCCCACGAGCCGTCCGGTTGGATGTCCGATGACATCCACCAGCGGATTGGCTGCGGCACGAATCAGCCGCGCGGTTGCTGCTTCGCTTTCCTGGCTAAGCGCCGAGTGCGGCGATGCCACCACCCTATCCAGTTGCTGCAACACTTCATCGGGATAATCCAGCGAACCATCGGCCAAAATATCGACTTCACTGCCCGCCAAGATTGTTATCCCCTTCACTTTGGCCGCCGCCGCGTGAATTGCCTTGATGTGCTCCATGAGTCGATCCACGCGCAGGCCATTGGCCTGAACCTGCGATTTGCTGTGATCCGTTATGGCAAAATATTCATAACCGCGCCGCTTAGCCTCGGCAATCATATCGTCAATGCTGCAATGCCCGTCACTGGCCGTGGTGTGTGAATGTAGATCACCGCGCATATCGGATAGTTGCAGCACGGGCCAAAGAGCTGGAATATCCCGTGCCAGGTATTCGAGCCGTGAATCTGTCACTTTAATACTCTCACCGCGAAGGCGCTTATACATCAGTCCAGCGAGTTCAATTTCCCCCCGATCCTCCCGCATTTCCGGAGGCAGCCACGCCAATTCCAAGGCCGTATAAATGCCCGGCTCATTTTCTCCAGCCACGCTTTGCTGATCTCTAAAAAGTCCCCATTCATTAAGCTTTAATCCGCGTTTAATGGCCAGTTCCCGCAGACGCACATTGTGCTCTTTAGAGCCGGTGAAATATTGCAGTGCTGCGCCCCAGTGCTGCGCCGCAACAATTCTAAAATCAACCTGCAATCCCGCACGGGTACGAATGCTTATTTTGGTTTCACCGGCCCCAACGGTCTGCTGTGTTTGTTCATGGGCCAATATTGCCGCGGTAATCGTCGGCACCGCTTCCGCCTCAGAACAGACAAGAATATCAATATCTCCGATTGTTTCCTTGCCCCGGCGCAGGCTGCCGCAATATTGAACCTGTGAAACACCCGTTACCTTTGCCACCGTGTCACAATAAGCTTCCGCCAGCGGCAACGCCCAGCCGATGCCGATGCGTTTGCCCGCTTCTTCCATAAATTCCATGTTCTGGCGAATTTTAAGCTGTTTTTTTTCGCCAAAGCCTTTGAGCTTCGGCATGGTGCCTTCGACCAGATGCTTCTTTAGCTCCGCCACAGATGTAATTCCCGCTTCCTTCCACAACTGATGGGCCGTCTTCACACCCACCGATGAAATAGCCAGCATTTCCAGCACACCCGCCGGAACGCGCCCCGCGAGTTCCTCAAATTCTGAAATATGCCCCGTGCGCAAAAATTCACTGATCTTATCTACCGTGCTTTTGCCGATACCGGGTGTCTGCTCCAATCGGTTCTGATCCTGCAAGGTTTTCACATCTTCCGGCAAATCTTCAATGATCCGTGCCACTTTGCGCGTGCCCAGCACGCGGAAAGAATTTTCCTCCAGCAACGCCATCACGTCTGCGGCACGG
>JAJYGE010000593.1 GCA_021785155.1 Planctomycetota bacterium | reverse complement strand
ACTCTTCACTTCAGACATCGCAATCATGGGCAAAAAGCGGCAGAACAACAGAAACAACGTAAAGAACAATCCGATACTGCCCGCAAAAGTCAGCCAGTCCACCCACGTCGGAGCATAATTATGCCAGGCGCTGGGCAGGAAATCACGATTCAGCACGGTTATGATAATGACAAACCGCTCACTCCACATACCCACGAGGCACAGCAACGCCGCCGGCAGTGCCAGCCACCACGTGCTGCGGGCAAACTTGAACCAGAATATCTGCGGCACCACGCAGTTACAAAACAGAATCAGCCAACCCATGCGCCAGTATGGCCCCATGATCCGGGTGAGATAGGCAAACTGTTCATAGCCATTACCGCTGTAATAGGCGATAAAAAATTCCATCATGTAAATGTAGGTCACAATGGATCCCATCACCAGCGTGATTTTCGCCAGATTGTCCAGATGGCGTTTGGTGATTAAATCTTTGAGACCAAACAATTCCCGCGCCGGGATAGCCAAGGCCAGAACAAGGGCGAATCCACTGAAAATAGCCCCGACGGTAAAGTATGGGGGAAAAATCGTTTCATGCCAGCCAGGCAACTGGGAGACCGCAAAATCCGTACTGACCGTGGAACTGACGCCCAGCACCAGGGCGGTGGCCAGTCCGGCAAGAATCAGAATTGTCTTTTCATATAATTGCCAGTGTTTGGCCGATCCGCGCCAGCCCATGGCCAGAATGCCATAAATGGTGTGCCGGATGCGCGTGGTGGAGCGATCGCGGAATGTCGCCAGATCCGGAATCATACCCACGTACCAGAACAGCATGGATACCGTAGAATATGTGCCCACCGCGATGGCGTCCCATAGCAGCGGGCTGTAAAAGTTCGGCCACGCCCCCATGACATTGGGAACCGGAGCCATCCAGTAAGCGAACCATGGCCGACCGACGTGGATACCGGGAAATATGCCGGCGCAAACTACGGCAAATACCGTGGTGGCTTCGGCAAATCGGTTGATGCCGGTACGCCATTTCTGCCGAAACAGCAACAAAATAGCGGAAATAAAGGTTCCGGCATGGGCCAAGCCCACCCAGAATACGAAATTGATAATTGGAAATCCCCAGAACACCGGGGAATTGTTACCCCATACGCCCACGCCGGTGAATACCGCGTAAGTGATCATGGCACCGAGCACGCCGACCAATGCGGTGGAAATGGCAAAGGCCACGTACCACGCCAACGGTGCGCGCGGGGCCTCTGCAACGCGGCAAATTTTTCGCGTGACTTCATGGAATGTCGCTTCGCCAAGCACCAACGGCGCTTTGCTTACGCCATCATCCTGCGTATTGTCGAAATCACCGGTCATGCCGGGAACTTGGGTTGTTGTCACCGATGCCATGAAATCATTTCCAAATCATCACAAAGCTCTATCAATCTGGGCTGGCCAAAAACCATTTCCGGCCGCCCCGTCACATTAATCCTTTTGGCGAAAGCGGTTCTTCCGGCAAAGCCGGGTTGGGGTTCCAAACCTTGGGCAAGTAGCGCGTACGCGGTTTGGTGTACAACTCCTTGTTAAGAATGCCATACATCCGATCCTGCTTCATAAGTTTTGCCACACGACTGGTCTTATCACGGATATCACCGAATACCAAGGCCTGTGTCGGGCACGCCTGCGCACAGGCCGGGGTAATTTCCCCGTCACGAATTCGCCGATTTTGCCGTTCCGCCACAACCCGCACAGTTTCAATACGCTGCACGCAATAGGTGCATTTTTCCATAACGCCGCGCACGCGGATGGAAACCTGCGGATTTTTCTGCAATGCAAGTAGCGGATTCATTTCTGATCGGAGGATATTGGGCGTATACAAATTATTGAGCGTTCCGCTGTTGTAATCAAAGAAGTTGAAGCGGCGGACTTTATAGGGGCAGTTGTTGGCACAATACCGCGTTCCAATGCACCGGTTGTAGGTCATCATATTCAACCCATCAGCGCTATGGCTGGTGGCCCCCACCGGGCAGACCGCTTCGCACGGAGCGTTTTCGCATTGCATGCACAAAATCGGCTCATGCACCGCCTGCGGGTTTTCCGATTCCGGCCCGCGGAAATAGCGGTCAATGCGCAGCCATTGCATTTCCCGACCTTTTAGCACCTGCTCTTTACCGACAATGGGAATGTTATTTTCCGCCTGACAGGCAACCACGCAGCTTGAGCAACCCACGCAGGTGGTCAAGTCCACCGCCATGCCCCATTGATAGCCCGTATCATAATGATGTTCATCCCACAGGGAAACGGCGGTTGATTTCTTGTGGCCCATCCCGGGATCTTTTTGAAACTCGGCAAAAGTACCCTGATGAATCAAATCCGGCACGCGGGCGGCGATGGCTCGTTCGCCAATGGTGCTGATGACAAAATGGTCCTGCGTAGTGGCTAACTCATAAGGCGTCTGGGTTACTTCCATGGTCACGCCTGAAAGCATGTTCATGGCATGGGTGGTACGCAATGCACCGGCGTTAAAGCCCGCCCCATTGCCAACGTTGCCGCTGTGCGTTCGGCCATAGCCCAGCGCGATGGAAATAGAATTTTCCGGTTGGCCCGGCATCATGTACGTGGCAATATCCAACTCGCGTCCGCCAACTTTCAGGCGGATAATCTGGCTCTTATGTCGATTTAAGCCCATGGCCACGCCGGTTTTGGGATTAATCAGCGCGGCGTTATCCCATGTCAGGCGGGTCATCGGATCAGGTAGTTCCTGGAGCCAACCGTTGTTGGCGAATCTTCCGTCAAATACTTTGGAATCCGTGCGGAACACTACTTCCAAGTTTTTGTGATCCAGTTTC
>JAJYGE010000569.1 GCA_021785155.1 Planctomycetota bacterium | reverse complement strand
TGACCGGAAAGGCCGAACTCAAGGCTCGAATTCTCCAATACCTGCAAGAGATAAACACGACGCCCGTTGTATTCCGGTGGAAGTATCGACTCGACACGGTTACGCCCCCATAAATATTGATATGTTATTTTGGAATCACACTACTAGGGCCCCGGCTAATAAATGCTAATACTTAGGCGTGACAGGGCAGTAATTGCAAAACCCGTGCGGATATGCGTCTTGCGAGCCCGTTGCCGCCGGCCAAAATTCCCGCGCCACAATTGCTCACGTTATTTTGTCGCGATGCTTTACCTTGCGGGAATTACGATTCTCTCGCCGGCGCGCAGGTCATTGGGACGTGGTCCAATGGTGCGGCGATTGGCGTTGTAAATTTTCTTCCACATGCCACCATTGTGATAAAATTTTCGGGCGATGTCATACAAGTCTTCACCGGATCGAACAACATACATCTGGCCGCCATGAGATGACGAAGCGTAGGCGTGATGCCGCAGATGGGAACGATGATATCTGGTTGCCAGTGTGGCACTGCCGTGGCGCGGCAGCCGAATTTTTTGCCCAATGCGCATCCGCCGCGGATCCAGACCTGGATTCGCCCGTTCAAGAGCATGAATCATGCGTAAGCTGCCATAAATGCGAGTGGATATCGCGGCGAGCGTATCGCCCTTGCGGACAATATAAATACCGCTGTGTGGCGCGGAAAGCGTAAGTGTGCGACCGTAATGATGACGCGTTCGCAACGCTGTTGACGTGGTGCCGGAACTTCCGGTACTCACCGGCGGAAAATTCAGCGAGGCATTGCTGTTGGCATTACCGGCGGAGCCGCTGCTGTTTGCGCTGTTATCCGTCTGGGGGACTGCCGTATTATTCAGCGACAGTGCGGCGTTGGAATTAGCCGCACCCGCCGTCGGGCCGGTATTGGCCGATGGGGCTACATTCTGATTCATCGCCGGTGCCGGCATGGTAGTCGTGGTCTGATCCGCCAGGCCCGGCATGGTGGCGGGCATGGATGTGGCGGGGATCGTCGGCAGGGTAATGAGTCCCGGCTGGGTTTGGCTGGGCTGTGTCAACGCCGGCGGCACCGAACTGGATCCCGGTACATTGGGGGATTCCACCAGCGCGGGCTGCGCGCTCGGCAGGACATTGTTTTCTTCGGTACGGCTGGACGAATTATGGAACGCAAAGTAAATGATAACTAGTACAACTAGGATCAGTACCGCGACCAAACCAACTTTGGCATCGGTGCGCATGAAATAACTCCCGCAGGACGGTTGCGCTTGGCTGGAATTTCCGGAAATCTGTCAAATTAGCGCCAGCGGCAACCACTTCCTGACAGGTCCTTGGCTGAGGTGACCGCCGCTCCATGCGGCAGTACAATTTCAGCGCCTTATATATTACAATCAATGCGCACTTTCAACAAGGATCATACTTACAGTTATTGCACTTTCCGGACAGGTTAGACTCCAAAACTCGCCTGATTTGATGCTTTGAGTTATTATCCCGCTTACCGTATGTAGGCGGCGTTTGAAAGAGGAATCTTGATGCAGGATCAAAACTATATTGCTGTGGATTTGGGAGCCGAATCGGGCCGCGTCATGCTGGGTACAGTAAGCCGCGCCGGAATCGCACTTGCGGAAATTCATCGTTTTCCCAATGGCCCCGTACAGGTTGGCGCGGCCCTGTACTGGGATATTCTCCGGTTATGGGGTGAAATCCAGATTGGTATCGCCAAAGCGATTGCCCATGCGAAATCCAACGGGCAGGCTGTATCCGGGATCGGTGTGGATACGTGGGGCGTGGATTTCGGATTACTGGATCAGCATGGCGAATTGCTGGCCAATCCGGTGCATTACCGCGATACGCGCACCCATGGTATGCCCGACAAATTATTTTCCAGAATGCCGCGCGAAAAAACATACGCCATTACCGGCATACAAACGATGAATTTCAATACTCTTTTTCAGCTTTGTGCGCTGGCGGAAAATCGCCCCCAAGTTCTGGAGAATGCCCGACATCTTCTCTATATCCCTGATCTGCTGGCTTTCTGGCTCTGCAATCGCATGGCCAATGAATATACAATCGCCAGTACTTCCCAAATGCTTGATGCCCGGCGGCGACACTATTCCAATGACATTCTCGCCAATATCCCGCTGCGTCCGGAACTGTTGCCGGAAATTGTCATGCCCGGAACCGTGCTGGGCCACGTAACCGGTCAAGCCGCCGCGGGTACGCAGGCGCGGGGTATCCCGGTGCTGGCGGTTGGCGCGCATGACACCGCCAGCGCGGTGGCCGCTGTGCCCGCCCATGCTGATGACTGGCTTTTCTTATCCAGCGGCACATGGAGTCTGCTGGGGGCGGAGTTGGATCAGCCGGTCCTCTCGCCTGACGCCATGAAGTTTAACCTCACCAACGAAGGCGGTGTGGGGGGTAAAATTCGATTGCTGAAAAATATCTCCGGACTTTGGCTGCTGCAGGAATGCCGCCGGGCCTGGTCCCGCGAAGGAAAAGAATTTGATTACAGCACATTGGTGCAATTAGCGCGTGAAGAAGCGGCGCATTCCGCACTGCTGGATCTGGCAGATCCGCAAATGCTCGCACCCGGTGATATGCCGGAAAAAATTATTGCTCAATGTCGGCGCAGCGGCCAGCGCGTCCCCGAAACACCGGGCCAGTTTACCCGCGTAATACTGGAATCTCTCGCCGCTACCTACGCCAGTGTGCGCAATATGATTGAACACGTGACGGGACGCAAATTCACCCATCTGCACATCGTCGGCGGCGGGTCACAGAATGATCTTCTGAATCAGATGGCCGCCGATGCCACCGGCCTTCAGGTTCTGGCCGGGCCGGTGGAAGCCACCGCCCTGGGCAATGTCATGGTGCAGGCCATGGCGACCGGACAGCTTGATTCACTTGCCGCCGGGCGGAAATTGGTCGGCAAAAGTGCCATGGTGCGGGACTTCATACCCCATGAAACGGAAAAATGGACCCAGTGGATCGCTCATGTTTTGCCCACAGCACATATTTAGAACGATTCATACAGGAAAAATATGAATATTGTGTTAATCGGCTATCGCGGTGTGGGGAAGACCACCATTGGAAGGCAATTGGCTCGCCGCATGGGCATGGAATTTGTGGATACCGATGAACGGATTGTTCAACATGCCGGAAAAACGATTCGGGAAATCTTTATCCAGGGGGGAGAACCGCTGTTTCGAGATATGGAATCCGCAGTTATAGATCGTCTTGCGGAACTGGATAACACTGTTATCGCCGCCGGTGGCGGGGTGGTTTTGCGCAAAGCCAACGTTGAAAAACTTCAGGCCAAAGGAAGAATTGTCTGGTTACAAGCGCCCGCCGAGGTGCTCTGGAAACGCATTGAAGCTGATACGCAGACCGCGGCGAATCGCCCTGATCTAACCAGTGCCGGCGGCCTGGACGAGGTTCTACGGCTTCTCAATATCCGTGCCCCGCTTTACGCCGCCGCCGCCGATGTCGCTCTTGATGTCACCAACATGCACCCGGATCAGATTGTTCGCTATTTAGCGGAAATGGCGTAATATACCGCAATGAAAGTACCTCAAACCAAACTTTTTTCGGTGCCGCTGACACCTCCTTAGAACGCCGCATCTGCCGTCGGTTGCGCGGCAAACGCATGTTATCCCCTTTGCTATGTACAATTTTGCTTTGAAAGTCCTTATGTTTTCCGATGAAATCGCCCGACGGCGAACCTTCGCCATTATTTCCCACCCCGATGCCGGCAAAACCACCCTGACCGAAAAATTACTGCTGTATGGCGGTGCCGTCCAGTTGGCCGGCTCAGTTACCGCCCGGAAATCCCAACGGGCCACCACCTCCGATTGGATGGAACTTGAACGCCAGCGCGGCATTTCCGTAAGTTCAACGGTTCTGCAATTTGATTACAACGGCTTTCGTCTCAATTTACTGGATACGCCGGGCCATAAAGATTTCTCCGAGGATACGTATCGGGTACTCACGGCAGTGGACGCCGTCATTATGATTATTGACGCCGGAAAGGGCATTGAACCACAAACCCGAAAGCTTTTTGAAATTTGCCGCCGCCGTGGCGTACCGATCTTTACATTCATGAACAAGCTGGATCGCCCCGCGCGCGAGCCGCTGGATTTATTGGATGAGCTTGAACGCCTGCTGGGCCTGCATGTATTTGCGATGAACTGGCCACTGGGTAACGGCAAAGAATTTCGCGGCGTATTTGACCGCGTGGGAAAAGCGGTGCATGTGTTTGAACGTACGCCGCACGGGGCGTATCGGGCACCCGTGGCGGTATCACAATTTGATGATCCTTCCGTGCTTACGGCACTGGGGGAAAATCTCTACGCGCAGTGCCATGAGGAATTGAGCTTATTGGAGGGGGCTGGTGCGGCGTTGGATATAGCGCAAGTTCATGCCGGTAAACTCACCCCGATATTTTTCGGCAGTGCCGCCAATAATTTTGGCGTGCAGATGCTCCTTGATGCGTTTTTACAATATGCCGTCCCGCCGCGGCCGCGTAAGTCCGGTGATCATATCGTGGCGTTGGATCAGCCCGCTTTTTCCGGATTTGTCTTTAAAATTCAGGCCAACATGGATCCTCGCCATCGGGATCGCATTGCATTTGTCCGTGTTTGCTCCGGAAAATTCACGCGGGATATGAGCGTAATTCATGCCCAAAGTGGCCGCAAAGTGCGGCTCTCAAGTTCGCATAAACTTTTTGGCCGCGATCGGGAAACCGTCGATGAAGCTTATCCCGGAGACGTCATTGGTCTGGTGGGGCATGATGACTTTGGCATTGGCGATACGCTCACCGAAGACCCTGCGATTGTATACCATGAAATTCCGCAATTTCTCCCGGAATGTTTTGCTTATATCCATTCCACCAATACCTCACAATTCAAACGTTTCCGCGAAGGTCTGGATCAGTTGTTGCAGGAAGGTGTCACACAGGCCTTGCAGGTGCCGCATTCCCACACCCGGTTGCCTCTGCTGGCCGCGGTCGGGCCGCTGCAATTTGAAGTCATGCAATACCGCCTGCAAAGTGAATATGGCGCGGAAACACGTTTTGAAAAAACACCCTGGTCCGTCATGCGCTGGCTGGCCCCGGAAGCTCCGGCGGACAAGGTGGAGCAGGCCGTGCAGTACAAACGCATCGGTCAGGCGCTGGATGACCGCAAGCAGCGCGTGTTGCTGTTTCCTGATGAATGGGCATTAAAATATTTTCAACGCGAACATGCCGATCTGGTGCTCTACGAATTGCCGCCGGAGAAATAAGCTTTCAGTTGCAACGCAATCGCCGTCAGCGATAGTCGAAAGTTAAAGCTTAATCAGACCGGTTCCGGATGCCATTCCAGCGCGGCTATTACGTCCCGGATGTTCGTTTCGCCACATTGAGCTTCAGAGGATATTATTTTTTCTGATATAAACCATATAAGGTTGCAGATTGTGCCCCGGGCATTCCGTGGCGACAAGCTCGCGGTGGGTATAACAGTGATAAATGGGAATGTTGTACAACCGCCGGAGGAGAGAACCAAACCGGAGAATCGTCTGCTTCTGCTGGACAGTGGGTTCCTGGAGCATGAAATTGCCGATGGAAGCGACACCAATATTGTGCGCATTCCAGATATATCGTCCATGAACGGGTTGGGTGGGAGAATTGCGGTACTGGATATATTGCATCAGCCAATGCGGTGGCGCAAAGCCATCGCGGACATGTTCTCCACGATACTGCAAATCGCGTAATTGCCAAATCCGTCCGAGACGGTCAATGCCGAAATGATAGGCAATATCTTCAAATCCGACGCGCCGTTCGTATTCACGTATGAGTTCCCAATAATGTGCGGTCTGCTCAAGAGAATCAAAATATATCGGATGTGGATCGCCGGTATGATGAAAGGTAATCAGATGCACTCCGGCCATCGGCTGAATCGTGCGCATATTCGGCCCCGCCATCGCCCAGGCGCTGCGCGGGATAATGCCGTACGCACCGACTGGAACAATTTTTTGCGCCGGTACCTGAGGATGGTAAACAACGCGGGGTTTAAAGTTGGCCGGTGGCGCATAACCGGTATCCATCTGGCCAATATGAATGCCCGCATCGGGTGGCAGTACGCCGTTGGGAAGATAACTGATGTTGCTGGTTGAGGCTGGGGGCTGCGTGGTACAACCGGCGAGTGTGGTAGCGGCAGTGGCGGCGGCAATACCGGCAAGAAATTTCCGGCGTGTTGCATCCCCGGGGAAAAAATCTGGAAATAAGGCCCCTGACGTGTCGTTCCGTTCCATGGTTATTACTCCGTTTGAACTGCCGGAAGTTCCACTTCCAGCCAAATAATCTCTGATACTCCCTCTTTTTGCGCCACCAAGTCAAACGTGTTTTATACGTCACCGGCAGGGGAAGGGTTCTTCAAAATTATACAAAAAAAACAAAATTCCCCAAAATGCACTCCGTCGTTTACGGCAAACCGTAGTACAGCATCCTAAAAAAACATGACACCGTAACTATTGGTTATCGGCATGGGCGTTATCGGCCTTGAGAAAATATGGGAATTTTCCGGATAATCCATACCGCTGCCTCCACGGGCGTGGCAATAAATCCGGGCGTGGTGCTGGGACGCCCCATCCCCCTTTAGCCGCGTGTGCTTGCACCGCGCGTATTACGCGGAAATGTCGCACCCGCCCGCAAATATTGCCACACCATGCCGATGGGCCTCCCCATAGCAGTATTGTCCAATAATCCATAAACGGGTATTATCCATCATCAGCGGGCCAGCTAATGTGGTAGCAAATTATACATTAATCAGGAGTTTATCAACATGTTGATGCGGTCTTTGCGGCAATTCTGGCGAAAAATTAAGAGCCTCAGGCGTTTGGGCTGGCCGATGCTGATCCCGGCGCTGGTGGTAATTTCCTGCATGGCGCTATTGCTTCCGATGACTACGGGGTTGGCCGAGGCCTACACACAAGGGCCGCTGAACAGGGTGCAACGGGCCCAAGCCGCTTCTGTCCTCCATCCGTTCTGGAAGGGTTCTCACATGCGGCGAGAACCAATCCTATTTATAAAAAAGAGGGGTGCCGCATTAGCCACAGCGCGGCTGTTATTTATTCCGACCCATATTATTCGAATCGCCAGCGGAAATGGACGGATCGTCTATAAGCCGGGCCGGGATTATATCTGGCATCCCGGCACTAACCTGTTGATCCGCCCGGCAAAATCACGGATCGCCTTTAAGACTTGGGCGCAACTGCACCCGCCGCTTGGTGCGCCGGATTCTTATGGTGCGGCCATCGGTGGAAAACGGAATTTGTTTTTTGTGGAAGGCGGAGCGGTTTTTCATCGCCTGCAGGTGGACGTTACCTACAACCATGTCGCGCATTGGGCCGGCTATGTGCCACATCGGGCCAATAGAGAGCTTGCCCGCACAATCGCCCGATTGAAAGCTAAAAAACCGCTCAATATCGTGGTGCTCGGCGACAGTATTTCCGCAGGCGCGTGCGCTTCTGAATATTTCAACCAGCCGCCACATCAGCCGCCCTTTACCATTCTGACGGCGGAAGGATTGCGGGCGCGTTACGGTGACATGATCAGGTTAGAGAATCTCTCGGTGGGGGGGATGGTATCAACCTGGGGCGTGACAATGGCACCGAAAGTGGCTGCTGACAAGCCGAATCTCGTTATTATCGGCTTTGGAATGAATGATGCCACCGCGCACATGCCCGCATCGCAATACATCGCCAATACGCGGAAAATAATGGGCATCATCCGTAAAAAATGCCCCAAGGTTGATTTCATTCTTATCGCCACCATGACCGCCAATCCGGACTGGACCGGATCACAGCCCGCGCTTTATACGCAATATGCGCGGGGACTCACCAAGTTGACCGGTCCTGGGGTGGCTCTGGCCAACATGACGGCCATGTGGCGCAGTATGCTGAAAATCAAAAAATTCGATGACATTACCGGCAACGGAATCAACCATCCCGATGATTTTGCCCATCGCGTTTATGCCCAGGTGCTGCTGACGCTGCTACGATAAAGCACTCACGGAGCATTCTTGCACCCCATGTATGGTTGATGCACACGGTCAAGACACCTATACTCAACAGTGTGAATATGACGATGGATGTTAAACTTTCCCAGGTACAACAGTCGCCACCGGCAACGTTGAATCAGCGTGTGCAGGCGGTGTTGGATACATTGCGCCCAATGATTCAATGGGATGGCGGAGATGTCGAACTTCTGGGCGTAAGTGACGATGGCGTCGTTTCCGTGCGGTTTCACGGTGCCTGTGTGGGATGCCCAAGTTCGCAAGCTACGCTGCGGCTGGGACTGGAAAAAAATATCCGTGAACGCATTGCGGAAATCACCGCTGTGGTTTCCGTGGACGAACAATAATACATCTCAATTGGCCTCTTTACGGCCTGAACGCTCATTGCGGCAGATGATTGCGCAGTTCCTTCACCGCTGAAAGCAGGCGCGTAATCTGGCTGTCGGTGTGTGTGGCCATGAGGCTTATCCGCAGTCGTGCGGTATTTGCTGCCACCGTCGGCGGTCGAATCGCCGGAATGAAGAGGCCTTGTTCGCGCAGCCACGCGGACGCTTCCATGGCTTGCTGCGCCGATCCCAACATGACGGGAATAATCGGCGATTCTGACCCACCTGTCGCATAGCCCATCGCGGTGAGCTCTTTACGGACGTGCGCTGCGATGGACAGCACGCGCATCCGCCGATGAGGTTCCCGACGGCTGATCTGCAAAGCGGTGCGGGCCGCCGCGGTACACGCCGCTGGTAAAGCGGTGGTGTAAATAAATTGTCGGGAACGGTTGACGAGAGTCTCAATAGCCTCACGCGGGCCGGTGACAAATCCTCCCATCGATCCAAGAGCCTTGGATAATGTTCCCACGCTTACGGCAATTTCCGATTCTGCGCCGGCCATCGCGGCGACGCCCCTGCCATCGGGTCCCAGCACGCCAGTGGCATGGGCTTCATCGGTTACCAAAAATGCGCCATTTTGCCGGGCGATGCGACCCAGTGCCGCCATATCCGCCAAATCGCCGTCCATGGAAAATACGGTATCGGTAACGATCCAGGTTCGTCCTTGGGGGCCGGGCTTAGCGCTAAGCGGATGACCTGCGGAATCCAAGTCACTTCCGGGCAAACTTTGCGATTGGCTTGGAATCGGCGCATGGTCGGCATGATGTTCAAGCAACGCGGTAAGGCGTTGATAATTGCGGTGTTGGAACGTCCGGCTCCTGGCACCTGACGCGCTGGCCGCATCCAGCAGGCTGGCATGGTTGAGTTTGTCGGAAAATATTCTGTCCCGCGATCCCGCAAACGTGGTCAATACCGCCATGTTTGCGGCATAACCTGAGGCAAACACCAGCGCCGCGTCGGTGTGTTTAAATTCCGCCAGATCGGCTTCCAACTCGTGGTGGGATTCCATTGAACCGGCAACCAGTCGAGATGCGCCTGATCCGAATCCCCAGCGGTCCAACGCGCCTCGGGCCGCATCGATGACTTCAATATCCGCGGCCAGGCCTAAATAATTGTTCGTGCAGAATTGCAGATACCGTTTTGAGCCAATGGTTATTTCCGTACCCTGCGCACCGGCTACCGGCGAGAGTGTGCGGAATAGATGATCACGCTTTCGCCGCTCAAGATCGTCAGAAAGTGCGGTGAGCCAGAGTTGCATGGCCGGTGGTACGGGTGAATTCGTCTGATCCATGAAAACACGCGATCCCTGATGTAAGGATTATCACCATCCGGCTTTTTGGCATTCACATGGTTGTACGAGTTCGCGTCGGTGTTTTTATGCCGGGGGAGAGGCTTCGATCCAATTTTTGCTTAATGGTCCGCCCCGCCTTAAAGCGCAGCCTCCGACGTTTCGGAACCTGTACCGCCTGCATTGTTTTGGGATTTTGTCCGATGCGCGGACCGCGTTCACGAACTTCAAAGACTCCAAAATCTCGAAATTCCAGCCGGTGTCCGGCGACTACCGAATTGACAATTTCATCCAGAAAAGCCTGCACAATTTGCTTCGCGACGGCCCGGCTCACATGTTGCGCATCGGCAATGCGATCCACAATTTCTTTTTTTGTAATGGTTGCCATGGCGGTCAGCTTCTCCATGGAATTCCCCGGGTTGTTTCATCGATTCAGGCCGCGCGGCCCAATGCCCAACGATAATCCCGTGGACGCGATTATCCAAGTGCGGAATTACCGCGTCAAGGAGAAAGGAGTTTTCACCAATTGACGCTCGGTGGCTTTCCGATGAGTTGTGCCACACGGCGATCAATTATTTTCTGACGCTGGGTTTCCCGATGTTTAAGCTGAGCTTTGAGTTCATTGATCCGTTTCATAAGTTCATTAAGTTCGTGAAGACGAATTTGCTGCCGAAGGTCAAACTGCGCGGTGACAACCTGCCGCAATCGGACGCGCAATAACTGGGCAGCCGAAGGGGGCAGACCGGGCTGGCGCAGTTCGCCGGCAAGTTTGAACGACTCATGCGTATCGGCAAGGTCTTGCAGGGTAAGGTTCAAAAGCTTGGGATCGGTTTTGCGCATTCGTTCCAAGCGCGCAAAATTGGGTGCAGCTTCCGTAATGACTTTATCAAATTGTACCGGATCGGAGCGGCGCAGGATTACCGCCTTGTGGTAGACATCGGGTTCTGTGCTTTTCAGGAAATCCATAATTTGATTGATCTGTCCATCCGAAAGTGGAATGGCCGGGCTTTTGTGCACGGATGTCTTGGCCGCGGGCGTACTGGAAAAAGCGGGTGAAATGGATAAAAGCGCAATGATTGCGGAGAACATCACCCATGATTGCCGATGACCAATAAAGTGAAAGCGCATGAGCGAATTCCCTTTTTAAAGTGAGGCGAAAATTTATTGAATATTGCCGGTCTGCGGCAATCCATCCTCGACTCCGGGAACGGGAATTTTATCCAACGCATTAAACAGACGCATGATCCCCGCGCTACCCGCGCCGGTTTGAGCGTCAAATATATTGTCTGTTCCAAAGTGGTCAATACGAGCGCGAATTTCCCGTATGGGTGTGCCGGCGCGGTACGGGAAACGGCTTTCCGCCATCTCCTGAAATGTGCTTTCCGCATCCCTGATACGCACTTGCTGGGCCTGAATATGCTGCCGGACAATATACACGCCGACCATTACCACCAGCGCCGCCGCCACACCACTGGCAATGGACATGGATCGGTAGAATACGCGCCGAAACATCCGCCGGCGGGCGGCAATCCGCTGTTGATCCACCGCGCCATGCACCCGATCCTTAACCTCCTGCTTCATGCGCTGCATGGATAACTGATCCATCTGGGATTCAATGCCCGGCAGTGATCGTAGTTGCTTATATTGCGAAAGCGCCAGATCATATTCAAACATCGCCGATGGATAGGTCTCAACGTGTTCCCGCAAAATTCCACTGGCTTCGGGGCCTAATTCCCCCGAAACGTCCAGCAGGCAGGATTGTGATAATTTAGGTTGTTTCATGATTGACCTCCATGAATACCCGTAACTTTCCTAATGCCCGATGGGCTCTCGCCAGGACCGTACCCAGCGGACAACCCAGCGTTTTGGCTATTTCTTTGAATGGCATGTCGCCATAATGCCGTAACAGCAATACCTGCCGATCTATTTCCGGCAATTGTTCCAAAGCCTCATAAAGCCGCTGAACATCCTCCTGATGATGAACCGGATCGCAGGGCTGGCAAATGCGGGCGGGCATGTCATCGGTGACTTCAGCGCCGGTGGCGGTATCAATGACAGTAGAACGCACGGGCCTGCGAACGCGTGAACGGCTCTGATCCCGTATCAAGTTTACGAGAATACGAAAAAGCCACGCATCAAATTTATCGCGATGATCGTAGCGCTCCAGCTTCTGGACCACCCGCAGGAATGTCTCCTGCACCAAATCATGGGCCAGTTCGCGGTTCTTTGTGCTTTGCCAGGCAAATCCAAACAATCGCTGCCAATACGCATCCACCAGCGCATCCCAGGCGCGTTTATCACCCGACTGGCACTGCGCCAGCAAAAGGCTTACCGCTTGAGCTTCCATACCATCCTTCACGGTCTGTTTAAGCCTTGGCCGTTCGCGACCTGCCAAGGCCTTAAATCAGTCTCTTATCTAAACGCACATATCGCACCCATATTGCGGTTGCTATTTTACAGGATCGGCGGCCTTGCCACCATCTGCCAACAGCATTATACTACATGGCTTGAAAATTCCCTGGCGTAACAGTGCGGGGACCATTATTGAAGCCGATCTGAATGTCCGGCGAACCGGGCTGGTTGGTTAAAAATGGCGTGTTTTTTATGAAAAATGCCGGTTTGGCGGAGTAGGTATGCTGAAAGTAAAGTCGCGCGGTAACGAAACAGTTGATCAAATGCTTCGTCGTTTTAAGAAGCTCTGCGAAAAAGAGGGGCTGATAAAAGATATGAAGCGCATCGCATACTATGAAAAACCCAGTGAAAAACGCCGCCGCCAGATGCGCAAGGCCGAGAAGCGGGAGCTGAAAACTTTGATGGAAGCCAGCGGAATTGCGCCCCCTCCTAAAAAAGAACGGTTCCCATCGCGCGAACGTGAATAAGTAATCAGGTTTCAATATAATTTCCACAAACCGGTTCTCACCGCTGCGGTAGGGCATCGCAAGCATCTATCCGGCTGTTCCATTCCACTCCCGGGCGCTGGACCGATGAAAATATCAAGACATTGTTCCTAGGATTTTTATTGCGCGGCCATGTGTAGGTCTTCCCAGCACCCGCAACTTCCACGGCGCACCGGGACGGTGGTTGACGTCCTGTTACAAAGCAAGGTTCGCACGGCAAAGGCTTTTCGTATTGCCCGAAGAGTTACCGCAAGGTCGTGTTGTACCCGACCCGCAGCGTAACAGATTGTGGCGTCCAGCGTTGCATGAAAATATTTCAAAACCACTTGGTGTTCATCAGCCCAGGACGGTGCGCCGGAATGAACGCTACGGCGTTACCTCGGAGTCGTGGTTGCCTTTGGTTTCTTGATCCGCGTCATTCGCCAATTCCAGACGTTGCTGTCGGCTCCGCACCAGCGATTGTCCCCGCCGAAATCCAAGATATATAAATATCACAATGTTAAATATCAGTGTCAGCAGCCGCAACCAGTCCGTCTGACGCATATTTTCGATCATTTCCGGGGGTAACAGCAACGCCAATTCCACCAGTACCAGATATTCCGCCCAGGCTTTTTGCAGCAGCATGCCGCCGCCTTCCAATACAAATATCACCGTGTAGACCATCAACGCCGAAAAAAGTATCCAGGTGGCCGGCGGCACTCCGTTGCCATGCGGCCCGGAATGCGGGATAAATCCCAGACGATCCATCCAATACATGCTCATCCGGGTCATCCATGACGTTGGATCCAGCAGCAGCAGCACCCCGGTCATTGAGACAATCAGGGCCAGGGCCAGCGACAAAAGCGCGATAAGCACCACGCCCAGAGCTTTTTTTTGCGGTTTAACAGACGGTTCGGACATGGTGCACAAGGCTTTCAAATTTTATCATTGTAACGGATGTTCCAGTAAAACCCGCTGGTTTGCAGTGCAATAATGCGCTGTAAAATCAACGTGTCTTGCGTCTTGACGGCAGTTTCTTTCTCGTGGCCACATGAACGCCACGATGGGGAAGCGCTGCGGG
>JAJYGE010000164.1 GCA_021785155.1 Planctomycetota bacterium | reverse complement strand
ATTTTCCACATCGGCTTATCCGATTCAAGGAGAAGCTGCCTGGCACGGTCCACATGAGCACGCCAGATTTCATCCTGCAAGGTGGAGTTGGTGGCAGTTTTAAACCGCATTTCCAGTCCGCGCCGGGAAACCAGCCCGTTGGCGACCACATCCCCAACACGAATCGGTTCATGGGCGTGCTCACGGATGAATTGAAACGCGTCGGCAACGTCCTGATCCGCAAATGCCGCGACTTCCGTGGATTCGCGCTGCACCATCGGCAAAGGCGCAATGAGTATGGGTGCTTTTGGGGCTGGCTTACCGAGCATTGCGTCGTTGAGCGTTTGCGCTGCTTGCCGCACCATCAGCCGGATGTTGTGCGGAATGCTGGTAAGCCGCGGCGAAGAAAGCATACACACCCACGGGTTGTTATCCACTCCGCAGACCGCCAAATCCTTGGGCATATTGATTCCCTCTTCCTTGGCTAAACGAACGGCCTCATAGGCGAGGCGGTCCATGCAGGCAAACAGGCCGATCGGCTTAGGCAGATTTTTCAACCAGCGACGCAAATTGTTCTGTTGTTGATCATCTTGAAACCGCCACCAGTCCGGTCGCGCGTTATCGTGTATCGGCATGGCATTATCACATACATGTACCGGATAATTCAATTTTATCAGATGGTCGACAAACCCAGCCCGGCGCAGAGTATCCCAAGAAAACGTGGTGGCTTTGGACATACCGTAATATGCAAAATTTGTAAATCCCTTGGATGCCAGATGTTCCGCCGCCTGCACACCGAAAGCGTAATCATCGGGAACCACCTGCATAAAGGATATATTTTCCTGCAGGTGCGAGGTGACGACCACGGGAATCTTCGCCTGCTGAAGTGCCAGAATGGTTTCCTGATCGTCCCAGAGTCCCATGATGGCACCATCCACGCGTCCCGCCACAATATCCTCCGGCCCGACCTCGCCGAGTGTTGCAACAAGCGTGTGCCAATTGCCGAACTCGTTGGCGCAAAGCGCGAATTCCATGACGGCGTGTTGATTGTACATGCTGGTCTCGCGGGAGAAATAAGCCACCCGCAGCGTCGTCCGGGGCCGGCGCGCTTTGCGAATGCGAATTGGAGATTTGACGGCGGAAGCGGTTCCGCGGGTTCGGGTTCTCATGGCGGGAATTGTAACCGCAGCGGGAAAGGAATCCCAGTTTTGCGCCAATGATAAATATTTTTGCGCCGTCCATTATTGTAATGGGTTGGGTGATGAGTATAGTTAAGCGTAGTCAGAGCAACGGCTGGGCGAAAGCCCGGATGCAAATTGGCCGTTGGGATTGCAGGATGTTTTTTCGAAAAAGGAGGTGGATGCTTGCAAGAGCTTTCCCTGGTGAGCGGGTCTCGCCGGGTTGGCATGAGTTTTTCCGTAGTGTTCTAAACACCGTATTTTCCAGTCGTGCGGTTGGTCGGAGGGGAGAGCAAAGTAATTTCTTTTTCGGAGTTTGCCATGTTCAGCAAAGTATTTTCAGGATTATCCGCCGCAAGTCGCGGCGGGCCGCGACCCATCCGGTCGGTGGGCGGTTTAGCTGGCTCCCCAAGGGAGCAGGAGGCTTTTATGTTGCGCAATCGTTTGTCATTCTCTCATGGTTCTTCTTTGGCGGCCGCAGCGTTCGCGGCTGTGGCATTGACGGGACAACACGCCCACGCAGCGTTGCTGGCCTACGAGCCGTTCAATTACGTGGTGGGCAGCAGTCTCGCTAACCAAACGGTCACCGGAACCGGTTTCACCGGCACATGGAGTCCATGGTCGTCGGGCAATGGCGACAAGGTCTCTGCGAATAGCCTAAGCGAAGGTGGATTGGCCACCTCGGCTCACTCACTTGCCGTCACAGGCTACCCGCCTGTGGTCGGGACCTTGGCCACGGCTATCTCGGCCGCGACCGCGACCGCGCCGGTATGGGCTAGCTTTCTATACAATCCAGGAGCCAGCACATATTTTGGTGGTTTCACGCTTAATCTAAACGACACCAACAACCAAGGCCTGGCTTTTGGCGTTAACGATAGCGCCAGCCATCTCCAGCAGTTCACGGTACTAACCGGTTCGGTCAGCGCTGTCGCCGCCGCGGCGCCGGCCGCAAATAACACCTATTTGTTGGTCATGGAAGATGTGGCGACCGCCAGCGGCGGCACGTTAAATCTATACGTAAACCCCACGGTCGGTGCCCTAAGCGCGCCAGCCACGCCGGACGCCACAGTCAACTATACCAAGGCGATCGGAAATATCGGCAGCCTGACATTGTACGGTTTGAGTAGCAGTCCCGTTACGGTCGACGAAATTCGTATCGGTAACACTTACGCCGACGTCACGCCTGCGGCAGCAGCCGTTCCGGAACCGGCCACGCTGGGGCTGGTGGTGGCTGGCGGCTTGGGGTTATTACTGGCGGGCCGTAAACGGAAAGTCACTTAAAATCGGGCCTTGTTAAATGAACATGCTCATCCTGCGGGCTGGGGAGGAAAACTTTCCCGGCCCGCTTTTTTTATCGAACGGTCCGGAGCCGCATGGGCGCAGGCGACTTCGTGCTCCCGCGCTGCCATCGCGTTATGTGGTGCCGATAACCTTACCTAGGCAAATCTCGGTGTGAATGCGGCACGGGACACAGGATAATTTTTGCGCTAACGATAAGTATTTTTGCGCTATTCATTATTGCAGTCTAATTTCAGCGCGTCAATAATGAATCCAGCAATTAAATTTCCGCCGCCTGTTGTCTGCCCTTCGGCGGGCGGGCGGTGGAAGAATTTTTTCTGTTCCTTGATTAAGGAGTACCAGTTATGTCGAAATCACAAACCAGGAATCG
>JAJYGE010000060.1 GCA_021785155.1 Planctomycetota bacterium | reverse complement strand
GCCAGAGCGTATCAGCATGTGGCGGTACCGCAACGCGGAAGATTTTTTGCCACCTGGTGGCATATTCTGCGGTACGATTTTCCGGCCACGGCACGCAAGCAATGGGCGGCCCTGTTGCTGTCGGCGATGATCATGTGCACCGGCACCGTGGCTGGATATGTTATTACCGCGGCACATCCGGCGACGGCGCTGACATTTGTGCCGGCGGAATTTTTTCGCCAAAGCCCGGCCCAGCGCGTGGCCCGGCGTATTGAGGAACAAAGTTCGCGGCAGTTCCATTATGGCGGCGAAAAAAATCTGCTTTTTTCCGTGTTTTTGTTTACCCATAATATTGAAGTGGCCGTACTGACGTTTGCATTGGGGATGACATTTGGTGTCGGCACCCTGGTCATGCTGTTTTTTAACGGTGCCATCCTGGGGGCACTGGGGCAGCGTTATCAGGCGGATCATGTGGGAACCTATTTTATTTCCTGGGTGGGGCCGCACGGAGTATTGGAATTGCCGGCCATTTGCGTGGCTGCGGCGGCGGGGTTGATGATTGCGCGGGCAATGTGGACCCGCGGCGGACGCCACGGGAGCGTATGGGCCAGCGTGCAGGCACAACGCAATGATGTGATGTATTTACTAATTGGTTGTGCCCACATGCTGGTACTGGCGGGGCTTATTGAAGGCGGGTTCAGTCAAATAACCGCACCGGTGATTCCGTATTTCCTGAAAATATTTTTTGCCTGTGCGCTATTTGCCGCTCTGATCGCTTATCTGTTTTTTATGCCGCTGGGCCAGCCGGAGGTTGTGGTTGCGTCATAAATCCGCGCAGTGCCTCTTTACGTTTTTCGATAATATCGCAACATGCCCTAATCGGACGAAAACATAAATGGTAGACAGTTCTTGTATTGATCCTCCAGATGATACTGCGGCGCGCTACGCCAGCGTCGCCGTGGATCAGGCACTGGATATGGATCTCACATACCGTATTCCGGGAGAATTTCTTCCGGCTCTGCGGGTTGGATCGCGCGTGCGGGTACCGCTGGGACGGGGAAATCAGCCTGTCAGCGGCACGGTTCTGGAAATTACCGATCAGGCCCCGAATTTCAGGCCTACCGAACATGGCGCGGAAAAGTCGATTCCAAAACCGCCCGATGGCCCGCCGCTGCAGGATTCACTTTGGAACATCAGCCCGCTGGAACCAGTTAAAGCCCCCGCCTCCGGGAACATTAAAAGCATTCTGGCGGTTTATCCGGAAATTGATCCCGTGCCGGCCGATTTACTGGAAATGGCCCGCTGGATCAGCCGCTATTATTGCTGTCCGTTGGGGCTGGTACTGTCCACCATTGTGCCGGCGGCGGTGAAAAAAAATATTCGTCTGCCGCGGCGGATCTTTGTTCATCGCGCCCAGGTGTCGCGCGACATGGAAACGTTGCCGGCGGGTTTCGCGGCGCGCACGCGAACCACATTTACCGCGGTGTGGGAACTTCTGGCCAACGGCCCGCTGACCCAGGATGATCTGCTGGCCAAAGTGCCGCTCTCCAAACCCATGCTCAAACGGTTTATTTCCGCGGGCCTGCTGCGGTTGGAAAAACGCATTCTCTGGCCCGATTCGGCGCGTCTGGGTTTGCCGCCATCGGGGGAAGCATCCGCTGATGCCCGCGGGGATTTCGCACTCACGGCGGAGCAGGCGGCGGCCATGGAATCACTGCTGCCTCTGCTGAATCCGCCGCGGTTCGCGGTGCGGCTGATTTTCGGCGTAACCGGTTCGGGCAAGACGGAGCTGTATATACGCTGTATTGACAAGGTCATCGCCTCCGGGCGGCAGGCCATTGTGCTGGTGCCGGAAATTTCCTTAACCGCGCAGCTTATCAGCCGTTTCACAGCGCGTTTTGAGCGCGTGGCGGTGCTGCACAGCGGGATGGCCGATGCGCAGCGACATCAACATTGGCATTCCATCGCGGCGGGCTGGGCGCAGGTGATTATCGGTGCGCGGTCGGCGATTTTTGCGCCGGTGCCGCAACTGGGACTCATTGTTGTCGATGAAGAACATGAGCCATCCTATAAGCAGGACAGCGCGCCGCGTTATCACGCGCGGGATGTGGCGGTGCGCCGGGGGCAGATCAGCGGTGTTCCGGTGTTGCTGGGATCCGCCACGCCATCGCTGGAAACCTGGCGCAACGCGCATGGAAATCCGCACTATGGCCGCATTGAATTAACATCACGCCCGCGCGGGTTGCTGATGCCCAAGGTGCTGACGGTGGATATGCGGCAGGAGCGCCACCGCCGCAGGGGTTTGCACGCATTATCCATGGTGCTGGAACAGCGCCTGAAAGAAACAATGGCGGATAAAGGGCAGGCCATTTTTCTGTTGAATCGGCGCGGCTACGCACATTATGTGGCGTGTCCACGGTGCGATTTTGTGCTGTTATGCGACCGTTGTGATGCCACCATGGTGGTGCATCGGCATACGGTTGAATCGCGTGAATCGTCACCGGGTCTTCCGGATCGCTATATTCAATGTCATTACTGCCAGACCAATCAGTTACTGCCGCAACGTTGCCCGGCATGTCAATCGCGCCTGGTGCAACTGGGGCAGGGCACGCAGCGCGCGGAAGAGGAATTACGAAATAAATTCCCGGAACTGAAAATAGCGCGCATGGACAGTGATTCCATGCGTCATGCCGCGAATTATCAGCAGACGCTGCAGCGCTTTGCCAAGGGAGAACTGGATATGCTGTTAGGCACGCAGATGATCGCCAAGGGTCTGGATTTTCCCAACGTCACGCTGGTGGGCGTGCTGAATGCCGATCTGGCCATGACCAGTCCGGATTTCCGGGCGGCGGAGCGGACATTTCAGTTGATCTGTCAGGTCGCCGGACGCTGTGGCCGCACGCAAAGGCCGGGGCTGGTGGTGGTGCAGACCATGCAGCCGGAGGAACCGGCGGTGATGTTTGCAGCGCGGCACGATTACACGGCGTTTGTGCAACAGGAACTGGAACATCGGAAGAGTTTCAATTATCCGCCCTTTGGCCGAATGGTGCGGCTGATACTTTCCCATACGGACTATATGGCCTTGCAGGGTGAGGCCAGGAATTTAATGGCGATGATTCAGGCGTCCCCCGCGTGTGCGCCTGAAACCATGCGGCACATCGGGCCGCAGAATGCGCCGATGCAGCGCCTGGATGAGAAATACCGCATGGAGATACTCCTGTTTGCCGCCACGCCCGGCCCGCTGCAGCAGGTGCTGGCCGATTTGCGGCAAAGAGGAGTATTTCAACGATTCAAAGCCGATGTGGTGGTGGATGTGGATCCCATGGCGATGCAATGAGGTCGATGGAAATCTTGCGGCGCTTGGCAATTTGGGGTTGGCCCCGTAACTTACCAGTCGTTTGTAAACGGGAGAAATTGGATGTTGGCCAAAGTTCATAGCTTCGTGCTCCAGGGCATTGAGGCCGTCAAATGTGAAGTTGAAGTAAATATCGCCGCCAAAGAGTATGGCGAACCGCTGCTGGTGGGCTTGCCTGATAACGCCGTTAAAGAGGCACTGGACCGTATCCGCACGGCCATGGTCAACAGCGGCTTTACCTTTCCCGAGAAGCAACTTCTGGTGAATCTGGCCCCGGCGGATATTAAAAAAGAAGGCAGTGCGCTGGAGCTGCCTATTGCTTTGGGCATTCTTCATGCCGGTAAAGTGATCAATTCGGATCGGCATAAAAATTTTCTGGTGGCGGGTGAATTGGCATTGGATGGCTCGGTACGGCCCATAAAGGGCGCACTTTCCATGGCCATGCTGGCGGCGGCGGGCGGATATACCGGCCTGCTGGTGCCGCCGGCGAATGCGCGCGAAGCGGCGGTGGTGCCGGATATTGAAATATATCCCATTGACTCTCTGGCCACGCTGGTGGGTTTTCTCAACGGCCTTTTGGAACTTGCCGCTGAACAGGTCGACGAGGCGGATACCGAAGTGTCGTCCGATGCGTATGATCTGGACTTTGCTGATGTGCGCGGGCAGGAAATGGCCAAGCGGGCTTTAACGATTGCGGCGGCGGGACGCCATAATGTTTTGCTTTTAGGGCCGCCGGGGGCGGGAAAAACAATGCTCTGTCAGCGGCTGCCGACGATTCTGCCGCCGTTAACGCGGCAGGAAGCACTGGAAACGTCACGGATATATTCGGCCTGCGGCTTATTACCCAAGGGCAGCAGTCTGATGCGTGCGCGGCCTGTGCGCATGCCTCATCATTCCGCCAGTGCTCCGGCTCTGGTGGGGGGCGGAACCATTCCCCGGCCCGGCGAAGTGTCGCTGGCACATCATGGCGTATTATTTCTTGATGAGTTGCCGGAATTTTCCCGCCACGTTCTGGAAATGCTCCGCCAACCTCTGGAATCGGGATCGGTCACCATCGCCCGCGCCCATGCCAGCGTAACATTTCCAGCGCGATTTATGCTGGTGGCGGCCATGAACCCCACCGCCAGCGGCAAGGGCACGCTGGATCGGCGCAAAGCCAAATCAACGGAATTGGAAGCCATGGACAAATATATGGGTAAACTTTCGGGTCCCTTGCTGGATCGTATTGATATTCACCTGGAAGTGCCGGCGGTGACGTACCGGGATTTAACAAGCAAGATTATCGGGACCAGTTCCGCGGTGATGCGGAACCGGGTGGAACAGGCGCGGGCGATTCAAGCGCGGCGATTTGGCGCGAATTCCACCACCACCAACGCCAGTATGAGAACGCAGCAACTCAAAGATTTTTGCCCATTGGACGATACGAGCATGTTGTTGATGAAACAGGCAATGGAGGAATTGGGATTAAGCGCCCGCGCGTTTGATAAGGTCCGCCGCCTGGCGCGTACCATCGCTGATCTGGACGGCGCAGAAAAAATCACCCCGACCCATGTGACCGAGGCGATTGGCTACCGATTATTAGACCGTAAATATTGACCCGCCATTACTGGTAGAAGTTCCAGAAACCAAAGAACGTGTAACCCTGGTGCATCTGGTTGAGATTCTGCCAGCTTACCGAGCCGTCGTTGTACAGATTATTGCCGCCATCGGGTTGACCGGTGGCTGAGACATCATGGTTTGACGCCGGCAGCGGTCCCGGACTGTTCCAGTTTCCAAACCAGTTGGCGGTTATGTCGCCGGCCAGGATGCTGGCACCGGAATCGATAGGCGTCTGGGTAAACTGTATCGCGTTGTAAAGATTGGATTGAGGTACAAAACGCGATTGCTTTATCTGATAATAATAGCAATAGCCGTAGGCGACTTTGCTCCAATTAATCGTACCACCGGCCTTAACCATCGCCGGTAAATATTGCCCCGTTACGCTGCAAAAGGGGCCAAAGTATCCGGGTTGTGAACAATAAAATATGGTCGGGTTGTTGATCGTCTGCGTGGTATACAGCAGGCTCAGGCCCGCCGGTGCCCACTGGCCATTTTGCTGCAATCCATTGACCATGTTCTCAAAGGGCAATTCCGTGCCGTTCTGCGCGCCTTGACCAGGGACAGGATACTGATTTCTGTAATTGGCGGCATAAATTTGTATCGCCTGACCTATGGATCGTAAATTAGCCGAACATTGCACCCGTTGAGCCAGACTTTGCGCCCGACTCAGGGCCGGAACCAGCAGCGAAATCATGATGGCGATGATGGTGATGGCCACCAGCAGCTCAACGAGCGTAAAACCATTGCGTTTCACAATTTTCTGACCGTACAACATAGACAAATACTCCCTGCAAATCACCAAAACCGGTAACGCGAATCTTCAAACGCCAACTGACGTTTGAATATGAACAACTGACCTAAACCTGATTCTTACCGCGCTGGCTGATAGGACGCTTGGCGATAAGAGTAAACGCCTGATCGATTTGATTCTCTCAGGCACTGAGATTATCTATCGGCTCATGCCGCCTCAATCTTTGAACTTTAACGCGGAAAAATAAACTTTTTTCAATGATCCGATAAAAGTTGGGACAAGGCTTGAAATCAGGGCATCCTGAAAAGATTTTGGGACGCGGCCTGTTACCGTTCATGGGCGGACTCTTATCCCGCTGCCTTTTTTATGGTGCATCGCGCGACTTGGCGAGCACCATTCGGGCGCACGGGAACGGCACGCTTTTCAGCAGTTACAAGCCATTGCATTGCGATGCGGTGGCTTGTAACCCAAGGGGAGTGTAACATTCGCAGTTTGAAGGCATCGTCCCGCAATACACAAGTAGCGGTGCCGTTATGAAGGGACATTTTATGAACAATGGCATATCCAGGCGCGATTATCTTTTAATGCTGATACTCTCCGGCAGCGCGGCATGGCTTACCGTTGACCGCGACACTGTGTTCGCCCAGCAATTTCAACCCGGCGGTCACGGTCGTGGTCGCAACTGGCGGCGACAGCTTGAAATGGCCATAAGGTCAGGCAATACATTGGAACCATGCACCGTGCGGCTGCCCTACGCCAGCCGCGTGCGCTGGTACATCCGTCGCGGCTACCGTCATTGCGACAGCAACGACATTCCCGATCATAAAGTCGGGCGCTTTCCTGATCGAGGAAATCCCAATCACATCCGTCCGCAGGATTTTCACTTTCAAATGACCACGCGCCCGCGCCCGGCCCCACAGCTTATAGCGCTGCAAAATCACATTGATTTCGGTGTTGGCCTCGATGGCGTACCCTTCGACCCCGGCACTGCGCTATTCTGGGAAAATAAACGCCATTCCATCTGGAATTACGCCCTGCTTACCGGCTTTGGCAATCTCGGCCTCGACGCCAGCCACGCCCATGTCCAATTTGATGGCACCTATCACTATCATGGCGTGCCGACGCAGCTAATTAAACATCTGCACGGCTGGGGAAAAGTGACACTTGTCGGCTATGCTGCGGACGGATTTCCAATTTATGGCCCTTGGGGCTATGCCGCAGCGAATAACCCGCGCAGCACCGTACGCGTGCTGCGGTCAAGTTATCGCATGAAGTCTGGCCGACGGCCCGATCCACCCAATGGCCCCGGTGGCCGCTACACCGGCATGTACACCGGAGATTGGGAGTTTGTGCCCGGCCACGGCGATCTTGACGCCGCCAATGGCCGATTCGGCGTTACGCCTGAATATCCCGGGGGAACGTATTATTATGTCACCAGCTATCAGTTTCCATTTATCCCACGTTATTTCCGAGGCACACCCGACCGCAGCTTTTACAAAACGCCTCCGCAGGGTGGCCGACGACACCGTCCCGGCCCCGGCGACGGTGGATTCGGTCCGGGACGCCCCTTTGGCCCCGGCGGTGGATGAAGCGATACGCCACGACGACACGACTGATGCGGCAACGAACGACGAACAACGGTGCGCTGTGACAAGGAATTCTAAAATGATATCCGCCCCAGGCGCAACACGATCTGCAAAATCACATTCACCTGAATGCCGGCCGCAATGTCATCCAGCAGAATGCCCCAGCCGGCGGGGAGATTTTCAAGTTGTCGGCACGGCGGAAGTTTCAGCGTATCAAATAATCTGAATAGAATATAAACCGCAGCCGTAACCAGCCACGCATGCCACAGCCCGCTTGTCGCGCCGACGGGCAACGGTAAAAAAAGGCACGCGACCCAATAGCCGCAATATTCATCAAGTACCACTGAACCGGGGTCTTCCCGGCCAAAATATTGAATGGCCCAGGGCGATAATTGCACCGTTAAAATACCGGCAATAACGGCTCCGCTCAGGCAGACCAACGATCGCCACGGATCTGCCACTTTGGCCCATAAGAGCATCCAAAATACAATTGCCGGACCCAGAGTGCCCCAACTGCCCGGAGCCGGTTTAATCAAACCCAGTCCCCCGCCCGTGATAACCCATTTCCGCCATGAGGTCGGCACGGATACGGAACTTTCCGTTGGCTTGGTGATCACCTGATCCGCGGGCACTTTTTGCTTTTTCTCTATCGACATATCCTGAGGCCTGTTTTCCAATAACCAATGCCACATCGGCAACCGTTCATTCTACCGGACCTCACGCAATCTGCGCGATCCAAGGGTGTTACGTGAGGTTTCTTCCGGGGAAATTATTGGATTTCACATTTTCGGCAATGACATTGATGATATCAGTGCCGGGGCTTCGCAATGGAACCCCATGGCATTGAATGTTGTGCGAAAGTGTGAATCTTGGGCTAAAATTACCGGATACCGTGTTTTGGAGATATTACGCATGGACAACCCGCAGGAAAAAAGAATGACAAATACTCGGACCGAAGCACTTCGGAATAAATACAAAACCAGCCCCGGAAATATGCGGCGAGATACGCAGGCCGCGGTGGCTGTGCCGGCCCACGCGCTAAAGACACAGCCGCAGAAGCCTGCCGTAACAGGCGGCACAGGCCAAGTGGTCAGCACGGCTAAAGAGCTGGCCGGAATGCTGGGCATTTCCCGCTCCACGGTATCGGTGATCATGCGGGGAGATTCAAAAAAGTTTAAAATTGCGACACGCACCACGGCGCGCGTGCTGGCCGCCGCCAAACAATGGAATTATACGCCCAATGCTTCCGCGCAAAACTTGCGTCGACAGCGCTCCAATACCGTCACTCTGATTGTCAATAATTTTCGGTTTGATTGGGCCGATGAATTATTTGCCGGGGCCATTGAAGTGTTGCATGGCCGCAACCTTACGCCGATTGTTACCGCGTACAGCGCGGATTTGGCGCGTCAGGAAACAGAGGTAATGGCGGCTATACGCCGGCGCGACGCGGCGGTACTTTATCAGCCCATTGTGGGACGTCACGAAATCTACCAGCGATTGCTGGACGTGCATATACCACTGATACTTCTAGGTGATTATCCTGTGGGAGCCAGGCACATCAGCCATGTAATCTGGCGGGCGGATGCGGCGGTACGCGCGGCGGTCGAACATCTGGTGGCTATTGGTCGCACGCGCATCGGATATGTGGGTTTACAACTTTCACTTTCAATGCACCAGAAGCGATACACGGCTTTTCAGCAGGTGCTTAAAGAGGCGGGCCTCGCCGTGAATCCCGATTGGATATATCAGGGTGATTCCAGCATATCCACGCACGAAGAACTTCTTTCCAAGGCCATGCCGCAAATATTTGCCCCGGGGCGGCCCCATCCGGATGCGATATTCGCAATCAATGACGGCATCGCGATTCCGTTGATCACGGAAATAGAACGATCAGGCCTCCGTGTCCCGCAGGACATTGCGGTGGCCGGCCTTGGCGATATGCCGATGGCCGGCGCATGGGGCATCAGTCTGACCACCGTCCGTGAACCGGTGCGTGCCATAGGGGCGGAAGCGGCGCGCGTGGCGATCAGCCTCATTGAAGATCCCGGCCAAGCTCCGATACACCGGGTTCTTCCGGCCGGTGAGCTGATCGTGCGGCGGAGCACTGCGGCCGCGCTGCCGACGGCACAGCAGTAGCGCGTTGACAGCAGAGTAAACCAGCCTGCAACTGAAAAGTTGCTGTCGCCAACTTCTGTGCTCCTGTAACCTGATTAACCTCTCACCTGCCAACTGAAAGTTTACGGGCTTGCCCGGCCCAATAGCTCATCAGGCCGCCGCCGACGCATAAAACCACCAGCAGCGTCATCGCTTTGGGCACCACCGCGTCTGGCGCGCCGGCGACGGCAAGCACCCCCGGCCCCAAAGTCGCACCGATACCGATCAAGCCCTCATGTACGCCCGCCTTCGCCGCTGAGCCCGCTCCCAGATGCATGCTGTAATAGATTGATTCTGAATACAACATGGCCAGAGCAAAACCGTAAAGAATCTGGGCGACTATAAACATCAGAAGCGACTGGCTCAAAAGCATGGCGACGGATCCAATCACCAGACATGCAAATGGAATCATCGTCCAGCGTATTCGATAGTGCCAGCCGGCCCAGAACGTCGTGAGAAGAAATCCGCCAACACATGCCAGAGACGCAAAGGAAGACAGGGCAGTGGCCAGGGCGTAGGATTTAACGCCCAGTGCCAGGGTAATCGTTGGCATAAAAGGGGTAACTGTATTGGCGGCGACAAATGCCAGCAGGTTGGACAGCCATGCCATATGCAGCAGTTTTCCGGATTGGGGTGAATTGAGGATGATCCCGGCGTATTGTTGCTGTTGTTGTTCGGGCAAATCTTCAGCCGGCATCGCCTCCGCTGCACTGGGCGGGGCCGGAAGCCGCACGATGATGATCCACACCAAGACACTGATCGCGGCGGCAATATAGAAAACCCCCGGCCATGAAAACCACTGCGCCAGGCCGCCGACGATGCATGCTGCCACAAACCCGGTGGTGGACCAGTTGAGGTTGTACAGGGCCATGCGTTTGCCTAATTTCATTTTCCCGGGACAGCGGGTGATAGCCGATTCGACAGCGGGCCAAAGTGGACCAAGGCACAGATTCAACAGCAGCAGAAAAAGAAAAAGCTCGGGCATGTTTCGGTGAATCACAGCCGTTGCGCCAAGGAAAAAAATGGGGATACAGGCGAGGGCCAGGGCGGTGCTTACGCGGCGCTGGCCCAGAGTGTCCACCAGCCGTCCTCCAAAGATCGCCGCAAGACCATAGACCAATCCCGCTCCGGCGGCCATTCCCAGCCGCACCTGCACAGATTCATGGAGTTCATACCCGGCGAAAAAATAAACCGCATTGGAGGTAAGGGCGGTCATAAACACGGCTAAGCCATGGGCAAGATACCAAGCCCCCATCGCGTGGTGCTTAGCCGCAGTTTGATTATCGGCATCGGCGGCAGTTTGTGAAGTCATATTCAACATGCGGTATGATAACATTAATTGACGTTGCAGAACCAGTGCCCTGTTCCACCCGTAATTACGGGTGGAACAGGGCACTAGCAAGCTGGTTCGCTTGATTTCCGATGGGGGGGCGTTTTGATCGGGATTCTAAAATTGCAACGGCATGACCACCGACTATGGCACACCGGGCTGGTTTATCGGGCAATACAAAAAGGCGTTTGCCGTGCGAACCTTACTCTGTAATAGAACCTCAACTGCTGCCAATAGCTCGCCACTTCTTTCGTTCGATGTTCATCGAGCCGCGTAAACTGTCACATACCCCGGTCATCCGAGTTGCCCCGTGATCCTTGACCGGCAGTGCGGATTCGGATACGTTAATATAACACGAATCGGGGGCATAGCTCAGTTGGGAGAGCGTCTCGATGGCATCGAGAAGGTCAGGGGTTCGAGCCCCCTTGCCTCCAGTATTCGTAAAGGCCGTGATGTATAGACATTGCGGCCTTTTCTTTTGCTTTCCGCCCATTGGCCGCGGGAGCATGAATTGTTTATACCCATTGGCGGATTAATCTTCCGGAAGCTCTTCCATCCGCTTCAACGGATGAACGACGATGGCGGTGGGGTGCGTCGGGCAGGCTTGCTCACACATCCCGCAGCCGGTACAGCCGCCGGGCTTGACTAAAATCCGGCCAGAATTGGCACTGACCATAATGGCATTTTCACCGATCGGGCACGCCTCAAGGCAAAGTCGGCAATCCTCTCCATGGTGGCGGAGGCACGTTTCATGCTTTACTTCCGCCAGACCCATGCGAATGGAAAATTTATCCACCAGCGTCAGCGCGCCGGTGGGGCACGCTTTCATACAGGCCAACTCATCACATACCACGCAGGGCGCGATCGCCGGGGCGATGTATGGATAGCCGTCGCCGACACACGCCGAGGCATCAATTTGAATGCACTTGACCGGGCAGGCCTCCACGCACGCCCCACAACGCGAACACAGCGATTCAAATTCGCCGGCTATCTTGGAACCTGGTGGCCGGAGAATGATTTGCGGCTCCATGGAGCGATGCAATCCCGGCATCATCGGCGATGAATCATCCTCATAATACGATGGTGCCGCAAATTGCCCCTCAAAAGCGTCCGTGACCGGTTCCATGCGGCTTTCAATCAAACTGGCCACAGGGGCCAGAATATCACTTAGACACTTGGCGAAAAATCCGCGTCTTCCCGCATCCAATTCCGGGGCTTCAGCGCGCGCGCTCGACGCATCGGATATGGTCTTCAGGGGTGCTTGCGGCTTCTCCGCCGCCGGTATTTCCGCCGGTATGGGGGGCTTTTTCTCGGATTCGTCCCGCGTATCCATCATCATAATAAAATTATAGCCTTTGCCGACAGCGCTGTCGCTAAGGCTGAATGGTTTTTATCTTTTCCCGGCAACCTCCCGCGTCCGCTTGCCATACTGGCGGGCAATCACGACAATGCTGCACAACCGGTATTCGCCGTGGCCATGTTGGCTGTGCGTGGCCGGACGTTCCGTATGGTGTTGGTTGAATCTGCTTTCAGCGAATAATCTGGTCAAACGCTATGGCACACGAACCGTTGTCGACCGCGTATCGTTCGACGTGGGCCACAAGGAAGTCATCGGATTGCTTGGCCGCAACGGGGCCGGCAAAACCACCACGTTTCGCATGGTGATCGGTATGATCCGCCCGGATGGCGGTACGGTGCTCTTTGATGGTTTGGACATTACTCATTTGCCCATGTATCAGCGCGCCCGCCGCGGCATGGGGTATCTTTCCCAGGAGCCATCGGTTTTTCTGCGGTTGACCGTGGAGCAGAATCTGCTGGCGATTCTGGAGCAAACCCGGCGGTCCCGTGCGCAGCGGCGCGAGGAGTCTCATCGTCTGCTGGAACAGTTCGGGCTTACCAAAACGCGCAAGCAAAAGGCCTTCACGCTGTCCGGAGGCGAGCGGCGCAAGCTGGAAATAGCCCGCGCGTTGATTACCAATCCATCGCTGATTCTGCTTGATGAACCCTTCAGCGGTGTGGATCCCATTGCAGTGGAGGATCTGCAACGGGAAATCCGCCAATTGCGCGAACAGATGGGCAAGGCGATTCTTATTACCGACCATAATGTGCAACGCACGCTGGAAGTATGTGATCGTGCACTGATTATCTCCGAAGGACAGGTGCTGGCGCAGGGTACGCCCAAAGAATTGATTAACAATCCGCTGGTACGGCAGACCTATCTCGGGCATAGCTTCAAAGGTGATGAATTCGGATAAATTATGGGCCAAGCCTGCGTTATATTTGATTTTGACGGTGTCATCGCCAACACCGAGCATCTGCACCTGATGGCATACAATCAGGCGCTTGAGGCCCGGTGCCAGGCGGTGGGGAAATTGATTCAAATAACACCCGATCTTTATTTTTCCCGCTATGTTGTATTCGGAAATCTGGAAGCATTCCGCCAGATGCTCTTCGATCATGGAATTGATCCGACGCCGTCCCTGTTGGAACAGCTTTGCCGGTTAAAAGATGAAATTTTGGATGGCCGCATCGGGGAATCGCCGTCGCCATTGCCCGGCGTTACCGAAATGGTTCAACATCTGGCCGCCCGGAAGGTCCCGTGCGGAATTTGCAGTGGTGCCCGCCGACGGGAAATTGATACGCTGCTGGGAACTTTTGCCCTGGACGGCTATTTTCCTGTGATTGTTTCCATTGAAGATGTGGCGTGCGGTAAGCCCCACCCGCAGGGATATTTATTGACTTTTGACCGCCTCAATGTGCTCCAGGACGGAAATTTGGATAAAGCTCGCAGCCTTGTCATTGAAGACACTCAAGGCGGTGCTGCCGCCGCGCATGGAGCCGACCTGCGTGTTCTGGGGGTAGCGACCACGAGTCGCATGGAATCCGTGCGGAAATGGGCGGATTTTCCGTTCGAACATCTGGCCGAGGTACCTCTGTTTCAATTGGATCAATGGCTTGGTTTGTCCGCGCCGCAGTGA
>JAJYGE010000381.1 GCA_021785155.1 Planctomycetota bacterium | reverse complement strand
TTGTGAGTTCAGCGGGCATGACGCCCGCCGGTATTTTGCGCTGTTTGGATGCGGGAGTAGTCATCCGAATCGGCGTCAATAAGGTCAAGGAGCGACCCATGGCAAAAACCCGTACCACCACCGCTGTTGTTGAACAGGACATCAACGATGTCTGGAAGCAGTTCAAGGCCAACAAGACCCAGGTCATGCGCAATTTACTGATGATGGAATATCTGCCATTGGTGCGCTACAACGCGGATCGCATCTATTCCAAGTTGCCGGATGAGGTTGATCTGGATGATCTTATTCAGGCGGGATCGTTCGGCCTTAAAGACGCCATTGAATCGTTTGACCCCAACCGCGGGGTTAAATTTGAGACTTATTGTGCGCCGCGCATTCGCGGAGCCATTCTGGACGAACTGCGAAACATGGATTGGGTACCGCGCCTTGTGCGCAGCCGGTCCAGTAAAGTCATTCAGGCATCGCGGCAGTTGCAGATGCAACTGGGCCGGGCACCCACGCAGGAGGAAATAGCGGCGCACATCGGTGTGTCACGCGATGAATTTGATAAAATGCTCAAGGACTCCAGTGCCGTTTCGCAGGTCAGTCTGTCCCGCAAATGGTTTGAAACCGACAATGACCATGAATCACGGGAAGTGGATGTTCTTCAAGACAATCAGGCCACAGGCCCCCTGGCGGTTCTTAATCAGCGCGACATGAAGGAGCTGATCACCCGCGGATTATCACGCTCGGAAAAAATGGTTCTCGTGCTTTATTATTACGAGGAAATGACCATGAAAGAAATCGGAGACGCCCTGGAGCTTTCCGAATCCCGCGTCAGCCAGATGCATTCGAGCATCATCGCCCGATTGCGCACGCAATTGGCGGATCGGGAGAAGGAACTCTCCGAAGATTAGCCGCTCGCGGGCCAGTGCCCTGTTCCATCCGTAATTGCGGGTGGAACAGGGCACAAGCGGCCAATCGCTTGGGGAGCGTCCCGCATTCCCTACCGTAGCGGAAAAGAAAAACTGCGCCACAAACACACCGCGGAATGAAGGGCAGCCCGTGAAGAGTTACGTTCGGACAAACCACCAGTTTATCGCAATCCCTGAAGGATATTCCCGTACAACGCGATGCTGGCACCCTGTCACCGCTTTTATGAACCTTTTTTGGCCTGCTTGAATCGCGTCATTTCTACGCCGTCCTTTATCCCCATCACGTTGTTGACATCCGGCCCCACGCCCACGAGTTTCTTCATGGCCGCGCCGGGGTGGATCACGCGATTGCCAGCCAAGAGGACGTCCTGGCACTGCTGCAGCCAGACCAAGCTGGAGGTACCAAATTGTAGGCTCGCTCCACGACGAGATGGTTGGCGCATCGGCTTGATAAATACGTTGTCGGCCACCAACATGTTCCTGGCCCCCGATACCAACAAGTTGATACCATTGTTACATACAAAACGATTACCCGTTATTAGGATATTGGCGTGATTAAAGGATGTCGCTCGCGCGCTTGTATTAGTTAGGACGCTCATAGCTCCCGCTTCGTTCCAGGTGGGCTGGTCCGGGTACGTCGGGCCGGTGTCACGAATGGTGTTGCCGACAATGAGCAGATTAGAACTGCTACCACTTTCATCCCATGGCAGTTCCGGCAGCAGTTCAATATCGCCATTCGCGCACGCATCGACGACATTGTCGCTGACGAGGCCGTTGTCCGCCTTTATAATCATCCCACGGGAGTATCCGCGCGTGACCACGCAGTCGCGAACAACAAATCCCGCCCCGTCGACATTCGTGTCGTTGATGCGGTCGCCGGGCGATAATCCGGGGACGGAGCTGCCCACGGTGACTGCGTAAACTTTGCTGTTCACGAATGCCACTCCGGATGGGCAAAGTATCTGCCGCCGTGGTTTATAATCGGGCACCCGTTGCTTCCCTATAACATGCGTCGTTCCCAGGTAGGTGCCATGAGAATCATCGACACGGAGCAGGTCGCCTTTCCTGCAAAAATCGGATCCCAAGGATTGGGGGAATTGTACCACCCAGTGCCGCCCGGCTGCGCGCCGAAGTACCGCGTACCACCCCTGGATTGCGATTGCGTCGTCGCCTGTTGCCTCAAAATGGCATCCAACTAATACGGGGCCCCGCCGTACCGAGTTGCTGTGGAACCCGTCCGCGCAGCTGGCGAGGATCGGCGAACTAACCGCGCCTCGCGGATAGGGCGGATACAATACGGAATCACTGGAATACCTGTCCTCGCCCTCGCCGCCTGTCTCGCCGAAGCAATACCCGGTTCCACCAAGGACGATTACGTGGCTGATCGACATCCCTCGGCAGGAGTTGAGCTGGATGTCGGAGGCTCCTTGGCTGCGAAACACTATCCAGTCGCCGACCCTACACGGTACGCCGCAATTCGTGAGCCGAAAAGTTCGTTTTCCAAGCCTTTGCACCGCACGAGCTGCGAATGGCGTCATTCCCGGCCAAATCCGTCGTCGTTCTGCACTAAAGATCGTAACCGAGGAAAAATTAGCTACATCCGTACGATAGCCACGGCAGATTCTGACAACCCGCGTCGGAACCCCGTAATTTTTAAGCGCTATGACCCTGCCTTCGGTGTAAGGCAGTGGATCACAGCGCAACGTGAATCCCTTAAAAGCCATATTGCGGCAGTCACTAAACAGGATGCCTCCCTTCGCTGGGTCCGTGCGCAGCAGAGTCACCCCGCTACCAATGATCCGGAAGTTGCTCATATTGCTGAACTTCATATAGAAATTACCCTGCGGCCTTGGCAACCTATAAACACCGGGCGGAATTACGATCTGTCTCCGCCCCTGACGATAGGCTCGCATGATTGCCCGCATAATCGCGCCAGGATTCGCCGGACTTAAAGCGCTCGCTGCCGCGAGGACGCCACCCCCAAAGCGCGCGCCAGCGACGGCCAACAACGCCAATGCGAGGCTGATGGGGGTTACACGATAAGGCAGTGCCTGTGCATTTTTCATACTTAACTCCATTTTCGCAGACAGCTCCGGTCTCCTCCGTTGGATTCATGCAATAACCAACTTTACTATTTCAACTCGATTATGGGATGTGGCGACATCTTTTTGCGAAAATATTTATACACCATTTTCTGCGGATTGCGCCTCGTCTGTCCGTCGGCTGTGCCACACCACCCGCAAGCGAACCACACCGACCGACTCGTATCCGGTCCACTCAGGCGTGGAACGGTCAAAGCCTGTATAAAACATTGTATAGACTCCGTTTCCCTCAGGGATCAGACCCATCGGGGTACGGAGGTCCCGCGACCAGTTGGCCGGGCCAGTTGGCTGAACAAGAATCCTTCCGCCAGGCAGCCAGTGGATGCCGTCTCTCGAACATGTATAGCCGGCAATGTGCCCCCCGTTGGGAATGTACGTTTGGGCACCCGGTGCTACCGCATCGTATACCGCTACGTACCACCCGTTGATTCGGCGCACGATCGGATTTTCCCAATAGATTTTTTCAACTGGTAACGGATTGCCCTTCTGGCACCGCGTCCAAGGCCCCCGAAGCGTCGGTGCCGATGCCAATCCTATCTGCCATCGCTCGGCGTGCGGAATTTTCCGTCCCACAACGTTTGAAGAACTTCCGTACATGGCAAACCAACGGCCCAAGGCCGGGTAAGGGTAGAATGAATCAACCCCCTGGGATCCCTCCCAAGGCTGCGACTCGGTGCCTGGCCGCATAATCGCGCCGACGTCACGCCACGGCCCGTCGAGGCCACGGTCGTAGCCCCTTTCCGTAGCCGCCATCATACGGATCTGCCCGCAGCCCTTTTGGTCGTACGCCACAAAAAACAGGTACCAGCGGCCAACACGTTGATCGAAAATTGGTGTTGGTTCCCATAGAGCATGGGCTTTGCCACAATTTGCGGACGGGGTCGACCGCAGCACGGTCGACTGAAAATTCCAATGGTTGAGATCCCGGCTTGTCCAATAAACCAGGTTGGTTGAACCATTAATGTCGGAGTGTTTGAATTCGCATGTAAATATCCGGTAGATGCCGCCTACCTTTAGTGCCACCCCGCCCTCCATGCATCGCCCCGGAGTCCTCTTTGCGGCGGGAATTACCGGTCGGTCAAACTGCTGCACGATCTCGAAATGAAGTGGCAAATGCGCGTTGATTCGGACAAGAACCTGCGGCGTGCAGCTACCGCAAGGCGATGCCCCGCTCCGGAGTCGTCGGCAGCGTTGCGGTAGCGCCGGCCGGAGATAACCCTTTTTACTTGCAAACGACGCGGCACCGAGCGCCCTCAAGAAACTTCGACGGCTGGTGGTGAGCCAATTCATCTGTCTATCCGCGTCCTTACACATTTTATTTCCTGCCCTGGTACAACTCGGAGAAGCCCACGACATTGCTGGTAGGCCCTAAACTGGGGCTATCCTGACCACTACGGCGACGAGAATGCAAAGATCCGTCGCACATGCTTTCCCGGATTCGGCCTGCATTTTTCCCACCGGAGGGTAAGGCCTCAATCCGAATGCGTCTAGGCTTTCATTTAGGAGTAATGTTCGCGACTCGTAATCCAGTTTTTATTCCCTTTGCGCTGGTTACACCAGGTCCCACGCCGACACAGGTTTTCGGTGGCGGACCGAAGAAACTCGCGATGTTTCCCGCCAAGAGCACATTTCTGCATTCCTGCAACCAGATTGGGTCAGCTGGACCGTAAACGTTCGTATCCCTATCCCACCTGACATTTATAAAACGGTTTCCCGCTATCAGCACATTGCGGGCATCGACCACCAGAAGACTGGTTCCACTATTGCTGATAAGTCGGTTACCCAGTATCGCAATATTATCATGGCCAAAGGCAGCAGGAGGTAAATTACTTAGCGGACTGGCTGCCACGCTTATCGCGCCCGTCATATAGGCGGGGCCGGTATTGGCGTAACCGACGTGCCGAACCAAGTTGTCATCAATGAGCAGGTTACAACTGCAGCCCGCCTCGTTCCAGTTAAGTTCGGGGGCGACGACGATACCTTCCATCGATGACCACTCGATCTTGTTGCCCTCAATGATTCCATTATCGGCTTTGATTAGTAGACCTCGGGCCCGATTATCCTTTACTGTGCAATCACGGATTATGAACCCACTGCCATTGCGGTTCGGATCGCTGACCAAGTCGTCAAACGAGGCCCCCGGGACCGGATGGTTCAACGTCAATCCACAAAATTCGCGATACCGAGAGGGCTCGGCGGGGGTTCGTCCCCGATGTGGCTTATATTCGATTGGCGGTTCAATACTAACCACCACGGCTTGGCCGATATAACCACCCTTGTTCGTGTAGAATTTGAGACGGTTCCCTCCTCTTACGAAGTCGCCAACTTTGGAAAAAATCACCAATTTTCTACCATTAATGCTCTTGACCGTAGCATAAGCGCCGTGGATGGCGATGCCGTCGTCGTCAGTCCCTTCGAATCTACATCCAATGATCTCCGGACCATGCCGTGCGGCCACCGGATAGAATCCCGTATGAAAACCGTCGCAATTAGAGCTAAGAAGAGGCCGAGTCGTCGCATTCCGTGGTGTCGGTGGATAGATGATTCTATCGTCCAGATATCGGTTATAGCCCTCGCCTCGACCTTCCGCGAAACAGAATCCAGTTCCCGCCGTGACGGTTACGTGCTCTACCAACATTCGGCCACAACGGTACACATATATGTCCGGTGTATGCCAAGCACCGCGAAAAGCCATAAGATCGCCTTTCCATTTCGTAGAAAGTGGTTCGCTTGTGAACAGCCGGAATCTTCCACCGCCGAGGTCGTCCCTCCGGGTATACCAGATGTCTGGCGAGCCGTGTGATATCCGAAAGGTGCGGGGATTGAAGATGTTTCCAAAATATGAAAGAAGGTGTGGTCCTCCGGGGTTGACTACGGTCAGATTAGGGTAGCCCCGACAAATCTGCACCGTGATTGACTTTGTTTGGGGATCGATTGCGGCTATCCGGGCCTGCGTAAACGGGATCGGATCGCATCGAAGAGTCAATCCGTCAATATCCACATTACGGCAGTGATTGAATTCGATTCCACCTTTGGTTGGATCGGTACGGAGCAGTGTCACGCCTTTGCCGATAATCCGAAAATTTCTCATGTTATCAAATGACAAATAGTAGCTTCCACGAGGCTGTGGTAATTTATAGACCCCCGGCGGGATCACAATGCCGCCGAGGCCAGTCCGGTAGGCCCGCATTATGGCCGGCATCAGCGAGCTTGGGTGACTTGGCGTGGGGATTACAGGGGCGGCCGCGCTGGCCTGCCCCGAGAACCAAGCGATAGACAGGACGATAACGGCACGAATCGAATTCGCACCTTGTTTTTCGTAGGCCATGTTTTAAATCCTTAGGCAAATCGTCACTTGGGCCATCACGCTATCGTCACGAGCGTTGGATTGCAGCGCGGTGGAGCCTTCGGCAGGACGAGCGGTCCGTCTCCCTATCCGAATCACCAACCCCAATATAAGCCAAACGAGTAGTATCTCACTTTTATTCGGGACAGCGGTACCCATGAGACGGACCCATCGTTGTAAACTTCATGTTCACCGGCAGGCAAAAAATTACCCATGGAGCCATCGACATGGTTGGACCAAGGTGGCTGTCCGCTCCCCGCGTTGGTATAACCAACTGTTCCCGTCGGGTCGGTGAACAAGGCGTTGTCCGTAACCAAAATCGAGGCACTGCTGGACTGTGGGTTCACTGCGGGTTCATGGCCCGGATCATCGTTGTACCAGTTCACCGGGCCGTATTTAGGATTCCACCCCGACCAGCCGGGATATAGGACCGTTGCGTCCTCTGCCCGGGTATACAAGCCCAAATAGGGTGAGCCGTCGTCAACCCAATAGGAATACCCGATAGGAAAAACCCATTTGTCAATTAGACCCCGGCTATCATAATAGCCCCATGCAGGATTAACGAAGTTGGCCTCGGTGAAATAAGAACCGGCCTCGGGGCAGTAAAGCATTCCGATTCCAGTAGCGGTGGGATTTAGTATCCCAGGCTGGGGATTTACCATATGCCCGGACGTAACGGAACCGATCACACCAAAAGAATTATAATACAACAGCGATAAACCGGCGACCGGATATGTTTCGCTGCTGCCCAGAGCGCCTGAGTACAAACAGTTGGCCATTGGCCAAAAACCAGCGGTCGTTAGCGGATATTGTCCGCGAAACTCACCGGCGTATTCGTGCAGCGCGATCCCAATTTGCCGTAAGTTTGATGCGCACTGGACACGCTCCGCCAGCACCTTGGCACGGCCAAGCGCTGGCAGCAACAGGGCGATGAGTATGGCGATAATGGAGATAACCACAAGAAGCTCAATAAGTGTAAAACCGCATACGCGTTTACGGGAGGGATAAACTACACGGCTACTATACATGAGTTAACTCCTTATTTTCGGAACAGGGCCTCGCCGGATAAATTATTTTCCGCCCGTGATCCGAGACGGAATAAGAGCGGGCCGCGCAACCCGGAACCCCCGAATTGCGGACCTCCGCCAACGCAGTGTTATGCGCTACGACCAGCTGCCCATTTGCGGCCCGACAGCAGTAGTAGGCCCAAGCCACCGACAGCAAGCAGGTCGAGAGGTGCTGCCTCAGGGACCGTTGGCCCGGTCAAACTAAAACCGCTCACAGAGGCGCTATTGTAGTTGGTTGCAAACCCCACGTCCGTGATCGCGGTCGGATTGGAACTGTAGACGTATGGGCTGCTCTGCACAGCGGTCCCATTGTAGTACCACTGTGCGGTCCACTGGGAGGCCATGGTATTGAGCACAACAGTCATGGTCACGGGCGACTCGGGAGACTGGTACCCAGAGATATTCCCGTTACCCGATGCAAAATATTGGCCCAAATCGCCAGCGGTGGAATTCGAATTTGGCTCCTGCAGCATCCACGGACCGCTGCTACCAAAGAGACCAGCTGTTTCTCCGGTGGGGTCGCTTACAAAGCCCAACGCGATCCACTGCCATCCTGCCGCTGGGCTCCCCGGGGCAACTGTCGCGGTCAGCGTGTATAAGCCCCCGTCCGATACCGCGACAGGAAGCACCGCCCCGACTTGCTCCGAACTGCCGGTCGCAGACCCGTTGGCCTTCCAATAGGATCCCGCCGACCACGCCGCCCCGGTCAGGTCGGTTGCCGGGTGGCTGCCATTCAATGGATTTGCTGAGCTGCCCGGAAAATTATCCTGATAAATAACGCTGGCCGAGGCCGTGCCGGATAGCCCCGCGAACGCCGCTGCCGCGAGCGCCGCAACCGCCAGAGAAAAACCGCGAGATGAACGATTGGAAAACATAAACGACTCCTTCCGCTCCATATTGGAGCTGCTTGCATTGTCCATTGACCGAATGGACGACGGTTTGTCCCGATACATCGGGACGGATGAAACCATACTTTCGTTGCTACTCATTGTAGCCTCCTCAAAAAGGAATTACCTGGCTCTCCCACTCCACGCCAACCGCACGGCCGGCAAAAATGAAGTTGAGAACACCTTGAAGAAAACTTTACTCGGACAAACTCCCAGCCAACTCATCAGAAAAACCTTTCACTCCTGACAGCCAAAGTCGGCTCCTGCAACATTCTTTCCAACCAACTGAAAGAATTATAGCGGATCGCAATGCGTTTGTGTTATCTATTTTGGTAAATCGTTGGTCGATTTTGGCAGAGCCTTTCCGGACAGTTTGGCGGCCTTCAAGACTTCGGTCGCTGGTGGATACCCGGTGTTCACCTCCGGTTTTCATTACCACCCCCGGTGCTGCGCCCGGCGCGGGATGCCGGACCATTAAATTTTCTAACCACCGCCGCATTTCAACCTTCTTTTCCGGCTTCCACAATTTTGCACAACTGTGCGGTTGAGCCAACTGCACGTAACAAGTATAGCAGGTCGCAATGCGTTTGTGTTGTCGATTTTGGTAAATCGTTGGTCGATTTTAGCATGTTTATTTTGGGACGTTCCGGGCCGTCACGGCACGCATAACACGAATTAACGAACAACCTGGCACCAGCAATTGGAAAGGCCTTCTCCGACGCTGTTGGCAGACAGTTGCTTCCGGGCGTGGCAGTTTTTCCGGGAGGCACTGATTCATGACTGCAATCGCGTGTTGTGACCTTGTGAATCCATAGGATATTCCACCGCCGGCGGAGCCGGCGACTATGTAGGGGATACCACGGCGGCACCCCGCCCGGATAAATTGCCACGCCCATGCTCCCGTGATGTGGCACCCTCCTTTGGCAAACGCGACGAATTTGGAGTATTCTCATTGCCACTTGATGGAGATACATGGTCATGAAACGTCCATCGGCTCGCAGAGCCACCTTGCCGACAGCAAAATTGCCGGCCCGAAAGGTTTTGTTATCGCTAAGCTGGTACTCCAGCGATATTCATCGGGGCATTGCGCGGTATGCGGAAAAGGCATGTTGGCATCTGGACCTCAGCACGGTACATGATTCTCTGCTACCGACGCGCTGGAACGGTGACGGCATTCTGTGCACCGCAGGAAATATCCGCACCGTTGATCGCCGACTGCTGAGTTATAAAAAACCCATTGTCAATATCGGCAACAACGATCATTTTCCCGCGCCGAGAGTGGCCGCGGATATGGACAAGGTTGTGAGCCTGGCGGTTGAACATTTTATTCAGAGGGGATTTCAACACCTGGCGTATTATGTTTGTCGCGGCAACCGGGCGGAGCTGGCCAAATTGAAAATATTCCGGCAGGCCGTTGCGGCTGCCGGAAGACAGTTTCACCTCATAGACTGTTCACGTTACAGCCATGATGCGCGATTGCGGCATCTGCGCCGAAGTCTTGGCGAACTGCCCAAGCCTCTGGCGGTCAACGCCCAGGTGGATGAATTTGCCACGGAACTTATTCAGGCCAGTCTGGATGCGGATCTGCGCGTCCCGGAGGATGTGGCCGTGCTGGGCTGTGATGATGATCCGTTAATCTGCCCATTCGCGGCGGTGCCACTGTCCAGCATTGATAATAACCTGGAAGGAATCGGTTATCAGGCGGCGGCGCTGCTGGATCGGTATATGCGGGGGGAACGGGTTTCAGCCGATGTTATTCTGATTCCTCCGCGCGGCATTACCGTCCGGAGGTCGACGGATATGCTGGCGATCAGCGACCAGAACGTGGCGGGGGCCATGGAGATCATTAAGCGTCGCTACCGTGAGCGGATAACGGCCCAGGATGTTGCCGATGATCTGCATATTTCCTATCGAACATTGCATAATGCATTCGTACGATTGGTCGGCCATAGCATGGCCCATGAAATGCGGCGGAGGCGGGTGGACCATGCGGCCAACCTGATCATTCATAGCCGGCTGAAAATGCAGAAAATTGCGTGGGAATCAGGCTTTCTGAACTTAAGCCACATGGTGAGAGTTTTTCATCGGCTCAAAGCAACCACCCCCGGCGCTTTTCGACGGGCTTTTGGACGCAGCGGACGATAATGACGGAAGCCCGTATCGGAACCGTATGTGAAAGGAGTGTTGTAATGGCGGACAATCGGGTGATCGTGGTGTTGGGTATGCACCACAGCGGCACCAGTGTCATCGCGCGATCTTTAGCGGTATTCAACGTGTATCTCGGCGATGATTTGATGCCCAGCCAGCCTGATCATCCCACCGGATTCTGGGAAGACAATCAGATCACCGCCACCAATGATCGCATTCTGGCCGCCCGGAATTTTTCCTGGCGGAAACTTGGATTTGACTGTGCCCTGATGAAAAAACATCCGGCGTATCGGCAAACCGTTAAGCAAATAGCCCATGCCGTCAGATCGCGTTTCAGTCATGCCCCGCTTTGGGGATTCAAGGATCCACGCACCTGCCGATTGTTACCATTCTGGAAGGATGTGTTTATATCGGTCGGTATCAAGCCCAGTTACATCATCGTAGTACGCCATCCCCGGAGCGTGGCGGAATCACTGCGCTCAAAATATGGCATGAGCATGCACCTGGGATACGCACTGTGGCTTGAACACATGACCGCGGCCATACATGACACACGGCGTGATAACCGCGTATTTATCAGCTATGACCGCATGATGGATGATCCGAAGCGTGAACTGCGTCGACAGGCTGTCGCGTTGGACCTGGATTTATCCAAACTGCGTTCCAAGTCGGCACGAACGTTTATTCAATCATTTTTAGATCCCAAACTGCGGCATAGACGATATGATCAACATCCATTGCCACCCGAGACGCGCGACCACAACATGTATCAGGCCGCCTTTTCCCTGTTGGATGCCGCGACCGCCGATGCAATGTCACAATCAGCATTCCGCCGTGCCTGGAAAGCGCTGCTGGAGAAGTGAGGCCCGTGCACTGTTCCACCCCGAAATTACCCATCAACGGTTTCAAGTTTGGCAAAACTCAGCATCAGCGTGCGACGGCCAGAACCCTGAAAGTTAATCACCGCACGATAGTCGCCGCCCACATCATCAATATCTTCAACGCGGCCAAGGCCGAATTTGGAATGCCGCACCAGCGTGCCGCGGCGAAAACGGGTATTGCCGATGGATGGCGTTTCCTGTACGGATCGGGCGGCCGGCTGTCCCGGTGGCATGAAAGAACCGGGGCGCGGAGCATGATAACTGGCACCATCACGGAATCCCGGCGAGCCGGCCGGGCGTTGAAGGATGGTCATATCCACCACGTCCAGACAATCATCGGGAATTTCTTCCAGAAAGCGCGAAGGATTTTTTGCCTCGCTGCGCCCCATCATCGTGCGGTAGACCGCCCGGGTTAAAATCAGGTGTTTCATCGCCCGCGTGATGCCCACAAAAGCCAGACGCCGTTCCTCTTCAATATTCATTTCCGCCGGGCCGCCGCCGAACATGCGCTGATGGGGGATCAGGCCATCCTCCATACCCACCATGGCGACCACGGGAAATTCCAGCCCTTTGGCGGCGTGAAGGGTCATAAGGGTGACGGCGGTGTTTTGTTCCTTCATGCGATCGGTATCGGAAACCAGCGTTACCTGCGTGAGATAATCCTGCAATGTGCCGCCGGGATTCTGGCGGTCAAATTCCGCCGCGACATTAACAAGTTCAAGAATATTGGCGTTACGCTGTTCATCATCTTCACCGGATCCGGAATTGATCAGCTTCATGCCGGACTGCTCAATAACCGCCTCCATGATTTCAGCCACGGGAATCACCGATGCGACACCCGAATCAGCATTCTCCAATTCATCGGCGGGGTCTGTAACATCGTTATGAGCATCCATGGCGGGCGTGGCCGCTTCGGCGTCGGCAAAAGCGGGATCAAATAAGGGATCACATTGACCCTCCGCCCCCATCATCCTGCCGTTGTCCGGCTGGGCATCATCTACGGAAAACTCCACGCCCTCCGATGCGGCTATGGCAGAATCATCAAATTCCCGTGTTTGTGCCGTCATCCCGACCGTGGCGCGGACAAACCTATGCCGCCAGGAATCAATCATGGCCGCGAACTTACGGCATCCATCGGCGGCGCGTTTGGGCAGCCCTTCAATAGCATCAGCCTTGCGGCAGGCCTCCATAAGCGTCAGCCGATGCTCGTTAGCATATCCGGCCAGACGGGCCACGCTGGTTTGGCCGATGGAGCGTGTGGGCACGTTAATCACACGTTCCAGACTGATGTTGTCTTCCGGGGTGGTAATCAAGCGAAGGTAGGCAATAACATCCTTAACTTCCTTGCGGCCATAAAATTCCGTACCACGAATAATCTGATAAGGCACGCCAGTTTTCATCAGGGCATCTTCCAGCACACGGGTCATGGCATTGATGCGGTACATGATCGCCATTTTCTCCCAGCCGATATGCTGTTGATCATGAAATTCCTTGAGGCGTCGGATCAGTTCCTGCGCTTCGTGATGCTCATCCGAGCACACGAGGTGCACAATTTTCGGTCCGGTTTCATTTTCCGTCCAGAGGTCTTTGTTTTTCCGGACCGTGTTATTGGAAATCAGCGCGGACGCGGCTTTGAGAATGATTTTGGTACTGCGGTAATTCTGTTCCAGAAGCACAACTTTGGCGTTGGGAAAAAATTGCTCAAATTCCAGTATATTGGACAAATTGGCACCCCGCCAGCCGTAAATGGACTGATCCGGATCACCGGTAACGCAGATGTTTTTATGACGCATGGCCAGCATGTGGGCAATGACAAACTGGGCGTGATTGGTATCCTGATATTCATCAATTAAAATATAGAGGAAGCGCTCCTGTAATTCTTCCCGCACGTCGGCATGATCGCGCAACATCACGGCGGTTTTGAATAACAGATCATCAAAATCCACCCCTTTGTTTTCGATCATTAACTGCTCATAGGCCATGTACGCCCGCGCGATATTGCGATCATTGAACATGGTGGCGGTTTTGGAAAATGCCTCCGCGGATTTGAGCTTGCTCTTGGCGTCGCTGATGGCGCTTAACACGCGATCAGGCTTCATTGAATCCGGGGAAAGACCGGCCTTTTCCATGGCCAGTTTGACCACCTTGAGTTGATCGGACGTGTCCATGATATTGAAATTGGGAGCCAGTCCCATGACCGGGGCATATTCCCGCAACAGACGGGCACAGAGGCTGTGAAACGTGGCCACCGTTACGCCGCGCGATAAACGCGCCGGCAAAGCATGGAGAAGTTCCAGCGTGCGGTTCCGCATTTCCCCGGCGGCTTTATTGGTGAATGTAACGGCCAGAATATTCCAGGGGGGAATGCCATTGGCAACCAGATAGATCGGA
>JAJYGE010000352.1 GCA_021785155.1 Planctomycetota bacterium | reverse complement strand
TTCCGATCTCACCGGAGCATACCCGATGGGCGGCACAGATCGCCCACCGGAGCGAGAGCCTCGGCAGGAGGCAGAAAAAGCACAATGAACAGACTTCTTTTTGCCCTCATCGTTCTGTGTTTGCTGGCCGCAGCCATCGGCGGCTATGGGTGGTATCAACACAGCCGCCGCCTGACGTGGGCGCAAGTCAATGCCATGATTCATAATAATTTTCCCCAGGTTCCGCAGTTATCGGTTCGGGCTCTTCATGCGTGGCTTGGTGATATCCATAAGCCAAAGCCGCTTTTGTTGGATGTCCGCGCGCGAATCGAATATGAAGTCAGCCATCTCCATCATGCCCGGTGGATAAATGCAAACGAATCAGTGGCTCGGGCGATGGCGGGGGTACCGCACGATCAGCCTATCGTCGCGTATTGCTCGGTCGGTTATCGCTCAAGCTCTTATTGCGCCCGGCTCATGAAAGATGGCTTTACCAACGTGCATGATTTGAAGGGGTCTATTTTTCAATGGGCCAATGCGGGTTTGCCAGTCTATCGCGACGGCAAACTTGCGCATCACGTGCATCCGTACGACCGCCGTTGGGGCCAGTTGCTCAAGCGGTCTTTGTGGGCATTTCATCCTCCTGCGAAGAAGCATTGAGCCCAACACACACCCACACACGCCGGTTTTCTGCCACCGGAACAGTTCTTCGCCCTAACGTGCTGCGGTGCAGTGTTTGCCAATCGGCGTTGGCCCGTCTTGGCCGCTGGAGCGCCTTCTTCCGGTGGAAACCTCGGGGCTTGGTCATTCTTTGTTTTCTGGGGCGCTACGGTTACGGCAATAAATTCAAGCAGCTTATCACGGATCTGTCGCGGCAGATGAACATGGCATGAGTAGCCGTAGGACGCACCCCAGAGAAGACAGCGCCCGGGAAATTCTGGATCGGCGCTACGCCCGCGGCGAAATCAATCAGGAGGAATATCAGCGAATGAAAAAGGATATTCAGTAGGATTCACATGAAGAAAGGCGTGCGGGAGTGCGGGGAACTTGACATCGGGCGGCCTATCACATTAGAATATGAGAATATGATTATGGAGCAGAAACCTTTGACATTCCGAGACCACGCCAGCCTGTTGCGACTGCTGGGGCATCCCGTACGCCTTGCCATCATCCAGCGGCTGGCGGCGGGGCCCAGGTGCGTGGCGGACATTCAGGAGTTGCTGGAAAAGCCGCAGGCCAATGTGTCTCAACATCTGATGGCCCTTCGCGCCCACCGGATCGTGGACTATTACGAAGACGGTAAACTCCGCTGCTACTACCTCGCCCGTCCGGGCTTGGCGAAGTTGCTCGCCGGCCTTCCGGCGGATGGCTACGCGGTGATTAGGCCTTCGCCGGAGAAGGTTCGGCGTGACGCCAGAAGGCTCCGCTGCGAAACCGCCGCGGAAATTCCGCGCAACGGACGGGGCCGGTAATTGACAGGTAGGCCAGGGCGGTTAGCCGGACTGACTACAGGCCGGAATTGTTAAACACAAAGGAGCAAAATCATGAAAACAGACAATGCGCCGTGTTTGAAGGGAGAAACAGTGCGCGAGAAGCCGCAAAAAGCCCGCCGGGGAATTTTTCTCGGTTCGGCGCTGGCCATCGCCACGGGATGCCTTTGTTGCATTACGCCGCTGGCATTGGTGCTGTTCGGGCTGGCCTCTATCTCAACCGCTGTCAGCGTAGACAACACGTTGAGCGGAAAATATATATGGGTGTTCCGCGGCGTCGGGCTGCTGCTTTTGGCGGCGTCGCTTGTGGTCTATTTCCGTCGGCGCGGTATTTGCACGCTTGATGCGGCGCGGCGGCAGCGCAATCGCATTCTCAACGCTGTCTTGTTGACGCTGCTGTTCGCCATCGGTGGCTATCTCGCATTCGAGTATGTGCTGCTGGGATATTGGGGCCGTGCCGTTGGCCTGCCATGGGTGCCGGAACACTGGGCAATGCTTTGGTCGGGCATTCTTCTGGCTGTTGGCGTTCTGGTATTGCTGGCCACGCGCCGGATCCGCGGAGCGCACAACGACACGCCTCCGGCGATGGCCCAGTCCCCGAAAACATCTGTGGCCCATGGCGATGTGACCTCAAAAAGTAATGTTGAGAACTGACCTGAAGAAAAGGAGTAGATTATGCAGACGCCGAAGGAAGTGCTCACTGAATTTAAGCGCGACAAAGGCAACTTGAACGCCGAACTGCCCGATGTGATGGCGCACTTGGACGGATTGTTCCAAGTCTCACTGGTGAGCGGGGCGCTGACAACGAAGGAAAAGGAGTTCATCGTTTTGGGCATCGCCTTGGCAACCCATTGCGAGCCGTGCATTCTCGTGCATTTGGAAAAGGCTCTGGCGGCGGGCGCGACCAAGGCCGAAATTTTGGAGGCATGTGGCGTCGCCATCGCGATGGGCGGCGGGACGACCATGGCCAGTATTCCGCTCGTGTTGAAATATCTGGCCGCTTGCGAGTGAATCCGTCCATTGAACCTTCAGGACCTTCAAACCGTAGTAATTGCCAAGGATTTACTATGAATCGGAAAGAACATTGGGAAACCGTTTACGCCAAAAATAAAGATACCGAGGTTGGATGGTTCCAGGCTGATCCGGAAATCTCCTTTAGTCTCATTGAAAAAGCATCGCCAGGACATGGAAGCGTTATTGATATTGGCGGCGGAACATCCCGGCTGCCGGACAAACTTTTGGATCGCGGGTATGAAAGGATCGCCGTGCTGGATATTTCAGCGGCGGCCATAGCCAAGGCCAAGGCCCGATTGGCGGAGCGAGCGGGACATATCCAATGGCTCGTCGCGGATATTACGGAAGTTGAGGATGTTGAGACGTTTGAAATTTGGCATGACCGCGCGGTTTTCCACTTTTTACTGGATCCAGCGGATCGGAAACATTACGCCGAATTGGCGGCCCGCACGGTGCCTTCTGGCGGCCATCTGATTATCGGCACATTCGCCCACGATGCGCCGGCACGGTGCAGCGGACTGGATGTCTGCCGGTATGACGCGGCAGGTTTGGCGGCGGAATTTAGTAATGGTTTTCGAATAATGGAAGAACAGTCACATCTGCACACAACTCCAACCGGCAAGCCGCAACATTTTATATTTGCAACCTTTGAACGGGTATAAACGCGCTGGTGCTCTTGTGTAATCGGGCGGCTATAATACGGCATGGCTCGATTATCGTTCCGACCGAACCATACTATGTCATGAAAGGAAAATGGATATGGCAACGCAGTTTAACAGGCCTTGGCGCAAAAGTGGCATTTTTGTGGCGGTGTCCGCTTTGCTGGTGGGGTTATTTGTATTGATCAACTATCAGCGCGGTATGGCACAAGTCTCCGGTGGTAATATAGGTGTTGGAAAAGGTAAGGCTCTTGTCCTCCAAGGCCAACTCCTGGGTGGAGGACACCTTAATACCGCAAAGTGGAAAGGCAAAGTGATCGTGGTTGACTTCTGGGGTACGTGGTGCCCATGGTGTCTGAAGGAAGCACCTTACATTGAAAAATTATATAACAAATACCATCAACACGGGTTGGAAGTAGTGGGTGTGCCGGTACTTTCATCCGTTTCCGCCGTTGTAAGTTATCGGAAAGCACATCCGAAAGAAAGCTGGCCGCAGATTTTTAATCACAATCCCGGCAATGGAGCCCTGGCCCAAAACCTCGGCATCAGCGGTTTTCCAACCGAGTTTGTCATAGATCGTCACGGCGTATTGCGACACATCATTGTCGGTTATTCTCCCCGCCAACTGGCCGCCGACGTTAAGAAGCTATTGGCAAAAAATGCTTCTGCGCAATGATCCTGGTATTTTCCCACTCGGTTAAGGAACGGGAATAACGTCTCCGGGCAAGCTTCAATGAAATGAGGTATAATTTCTGCGTTGCCAGGAGATGGTCCAAGTAATGGATGGGATTCCGATTGCTTGGACATGTTCGTGGGAACCGCAATGCCATGGATGGGCCGGAATCGCGTTGTTAATGCCCGCCTTCTGTGGTTGATGGTATATAGAGACAATCGCATGGAAAGGGTGGACAATGCTGGCATTAAGCCGTGGTGAAGGGCAGAGCATCATAATTGACGGAAAAATCGAAGTGAAAGTGGTCAAATGGTCGCGCGGAAGCGTTCGATTGGCCATTCAAGCGCCGCGTGAAGTGTCCGTAGATCGCGATGAGATTTGGCGGCGCATGCACCCCAACGATAAAACGCCACTGGAACAGGCTGAAGCGGATCGTCAAATTCGCATTGACGCCGGCGTGGAATCCGTGCTGCCAAATCGGATCGCCGAACCGCCCGATGAAAAAATTGCTTGAGATTCTGCGATCAGTCGGCGACATGACCGAAAGTTTCGGAGCCGAGGCCGAGAGTGATACCTGCACCACTTGCCTCCGGCTTCATAGTAAGGAACCAGTGCTCTGCCGGTTGGGCGACGTTGGAAGAATGTGGAGAACGTGGGCGATGGAAACTGGTGCCCTGTTCCACCCGTAATTACGGATGGAACAGGGCACTAGCCCGCCGCCGTCATTACCAAACCGAACGTGTCATATCCGCGTATAGATTCTCACCGTGGTCGAGCCGCATAGCAGATGACGTTACGCGCTGGCGATAATCCGCTGAATTAGAGGCTATTTGGCTTTTTGAGAAATGCGTAAATGTGTAGGTGAAAATCTGATTTTTCAATTTGTGATTATTTTCACAAGACTTGCGGCGAGCAATTCGCTACAATCCACTCTTTCGGGCTTGGCACGGTACTGTGATGTCAACCCCTGCGGTAGAGGAACAAGATGACTCGTACGCTTGAAGCACCAACCCCCGGCATAATGTCACCGGCTGGAGAATCCAAAGTAGCACCGCCATTATGGTTGGCGGAGCGTATGATGTTGCGTCTCGGTCGTGGTCCGGCGGCGGTTGGTCGATTTCTTGATCGCCTGGCCACATACAAGGGCCCAATTGGACGGTTGGTGCGATTTTTCAGTTCAGTTAAGCTGGGGCTGGTCTGGCTTTTCTTAACCACAGCCTATATTGCCATTGGTTCGGGCTTACCAAGCGTGCGCAGTTATTTTGATGTATCGACCATGGGCTTTTTTAATGCACCACCCATGGTTGTCCTCATGGCGCTGCTGGCGACAACTTTAATTACGGTCACGCTGCGAAGAATTCCGTTAACGCTCTACAAGCTCGGCGTGTGGACGGTGCATACGGGCATTATCACGCTATTGGTGGGACTGTTCTTTTATTTCGGACTGAAAAAAGAGGGTATGGTTCGGATTTTTCTCCATCAAACCGTGCATCATTATTATGACAATTCTGAACGGGCTTTATTCATGGAGGCCAGTAACGCGTCAAGCAAATCCGCCATGCTGCCGCTGCCTTCCTTGCCGTTGTTTCGAGAGCGTTCGACCAAAAATCATCATCCGATGAATATCGCCGTCCCCGCGAAAATGACGGAGGAGCTTTCACCGTCATTGGCGGGCTTGAAGGTTCGGGTAGTGGGGTATTATCCATACACCCGCCTGGAAGCCCTGGCGGTTGAACGTCAACCGGGTCAACCGGCGCGTAAACCCGCATTGGAATTTAATTTAAGTGCTACCGGGATGGCCAGCGGAGGGCAATGGCTGCTGGCGAAAACACCACGACTGCGCGTGGCGGATTCCGGTTTGCCATGCGGCATTGAATATCTTTACCATCCCAGTGCCCGACGGCTGCGCGATATTACCACAAGTTTTAACGGTAATAACGCACTGATCATCAATATTCCGGCGGATCATTTCCGGAAAGTGCTGGTGATTAAACCCAATGAAAAAGTAACTCTTCCCGGCACACCCTATACGATCATCCCCCGGCGGGAAATTAAAATGCCCCTGCTGTCCAAGGGATATCAGGGGGCCAGCAGTCAGGCTTATATGATTGACGTGTATCGGGCAAATGGCGGTAAAACACCATTTCACTTTCAACGGGTGGCACTGTTCCGGTATCCGACAAAAACCGTCGATTTTATTTTTAATCACGGCAAACGGGAACTGATTCCCGATAAGATCGACCATCAACTTCATATTCGCTATGAAGATGCGCGACGATACCAATTTTGGATTGTGGAGCATAAATCGGGCAAACTCACCGTGATCCAACGCGCGGCCGGTGGGGCGGTAACGCAATATCCCATTGCGATCGGTCATCCGGTGGCTACCGCGGTGGCGGGCATTCCATTTAGCATTTCAGTGCAGGAGTTGGCCAATGTGGTATACCGACCTGAACTTATTCCCGTAGCCCAGCGACGTCCACAGTTGGAGCAGACCATGGGGCACTGTGTTTTACAGTTGGCGGTATCGCGCGGAAAATGGTCAGATAATCAGATATTTGTGCCATTCCAGCAATTCGGTCTGCATGGCGATCTCGCGCCAACAGCGGTCAATGTGCCCGGAACGGGAAAGGTGAGTTTTGTCTTTTCCACGCTGCAATGGAAACTGCCTGATGCATTGACCCTGCTGGCATGCAAAGAAAAATTCTATCCCGGTGGTAACAGCTTTCCGCGCGATTTTCTCAGCACGGTGCGATTTACCAATCCCAAAACCCATAAGTCTGTTGTGGAGTTGATTCACCTGAATCACCCGGCAACCCTGGCCGGGCAGCATTTTTTTCAGGCACGCTTCGGACGGCAGGGTAATGGCACGCCGTTTACTGTACTGGGAGTTGGCAATACCAACGGCCTGTATCCGATGATTGTCGGCGTAATTATGATTATTTTTGGAATTGGTTATGCCTTTTATGTCAAGCCTGTTTTGCTTAATATAAAAAAGCAGCAGTTGGCCAGATTTGCCGCGGCGCAAAAGAGATCGGGTGAATCTTCGCCTGGCTCAACGGCGGCGACAACATAGGTGGATTCTTACGAGGTGATGTAATGAAGATTAAACAAGTCGTCTTTCTTTTGGTCACAGCACTGAGCACCGCGATTCCGGCCATGACGGTAATCAATGCGCGGGCGACCATGCCCATTCAGCAGGGTTCACCGGCGGATATGCCGGCGGGGCACCCGGAAATCGGTCCTGGTTCGCCGCAGGTCAATCCGATTCCCAGCATGAAGCTCATGCGGCGCACGGAGGAAATTCAACATCAGAACCGCACTGCGTTCAAGAAACAGATCAACCTTGCGCCGCTGCGGATTCTGGCGGTGCAGAACAACGATCAGGTTAAGACCATTGCCAGTTGGGCCAGCGAAACGGTGCAAACGATTTGCGGCTTTGACAGCATCAACGGACAGGATCCGCTTTATACGGTATTGGATATGGCCTTTCGTCCGCAGGCCTGGGACAACCGCAACTGCATATTTGTCGAAACGGTGCCGATTCGTGAACGGCTTGGCCGACTGGTTTCCAAGGCCCAGGCCAAGCGAATTCTGGAACAGGGCACAGTAAGCCCCGATTTTATGGCCCGCGCGGATGTACATAATCTACTGGTGAAAATCAGTTCTACCGCCGCATTAAGCTCCGGCGTGGCGGAAGTCAGCCGCGCGCTGGAGACATTTCAGAATCTTTCTTCGGAAATGAAAATTGTACCGCCGGCGACGGGCAGCAAATCGGGAGATTGGCTGGTACCGTTGGATTTGCTGCCGAACACCGGATCAGTGGTGCGCAAAATGTTGAAGATGAATGCCAATATCAAGCCTGTTCCCGGTTACACCCGGCAACAGTCTTTAAGCATTGTCCTGGGCTTAATATCATTGGGGCAGGGGTGGCAGGATAACAGCGCTTCCGAGGCCAACGAAGGAATTAAAACGCTGGCCAAAGTCCTTCCAGGCCTTAATCCGGCAGTATATCCATCGCATCTCAAGCGGCTGGTGGAACTGTGGTATGACCGCTTATTTGACGGCACAATTGTGGGTGTATTTCTTTATTTTATTTCCCTGACGCTCTTTGTTATTGCCGCAGTGGGCGCGGTACCGGCAGTGCGCAAGCCGGCGATGATATTCTTTACTGCCGCCGTACTGGTTCACGCGCTGTTCATGGGTGTGCGCTGGTGGCTGGCCGGGCGGATTCCAATTCAAAATGAATTCGAGAGCGTTTTGGGTTCGGCATTTGTCGGATGTGTGATCGGCCTGGTACTGGAATATTGGAAGAAGAACAATCTGTTCGGCCTGGCCATGAGTTTTGTGGGCTTTCTGGCGATGACGGCGTGCTTTGTTGTGCCGTTTGTTCTGGGAGCCAATATCGGTGCCAATATCGGTCGTGTGGATGGTGTTCTGAATACCTATTGGCTATATATTCATGTAAATACCGTTATCAGCAGTTATGCGTTAATTGCGGCGAGCTTCTGTCTGGGTGTGTTGTATCTTCTCGTAAAGCTATATTATCGCATGAATCCCGGCGATGGCCCGGGGCATGGTGGCGGCTCGGCCATGGCTATGGCCAGTGGTATTGGCTCATCATGGGTGGCCGGGCATTTAGGGGATTTTTCACAAGCTCGACCAACGGAGGCCTCTACTCCGGCGGCGGCGGCGGATTTGGCGGTACGCCGCAATAAATTTCTCCTGCAACTGGATGCCGCGAATATTGTCATTTTGCAAATGGGTTTCTGGTTTTTGGGTTCTGGCATTATTTTTGGTGCGGTTTGGGCGGATTTCAGTTGGGGCCGGCCATGGGAATGGGATCCGAAGGAAACTTTTGCGCTGGTAACCTGGCTGGTCTATCTGATTATTGTGCATCTGCGTTTTGTAACCCCAAAATATCGGCCGGATTGGACGGCCTGGCTTTCCGTTGTCGGGTTTGCGGTGATGATGTTCAACTGGATTGGCGTGAACTTTTTCTATGTCGGTTTACACAGCTATGCCACGTAAGGACCCTCGCCCGGACGGAGATTTTTGCGGTGGGTTGCCACGGATTGTTTGCCCGGCTACGCTTACAGGGTATGAGTAACGCAAGAAGGAGCGTATCGAATGAAGTTTTCCAGTGATCCAGCCACAAGGCTGCGGCAGGCCATGAGCAACGGCCCTTCCGCCAATACTCTGGTGCCCATTGTCGTTGAAAAAAGCGGGCGGGGTGAACGCTCCTACGATATATTCTCCCGCCTTTTGCGCGACCGTGTAATTTTTCTGGCCGGACCAATTGATGATGACATCGCCAATCTGGTCATTGCCCAGTTGCTGTTTCTTTCCAATGAAGATTCCAAAACAGATATCAATTTTTATATTAACAGCCCCGGCGGATCAGTTACCGCTGGTTTGGCCATTTATGACACCATACAGTTTTTGCGCTGTGATGTGGCCACCACCTGCGTTGGTTTGGCCGCCAGTATGGGCGCGTGGCTCCTGGCCGCTGGAAAAAAAGGCAAACGTTATGGCCTGCCGAACAGCCGGGTGATGATTCACCAGCCGCTGATCGGCGGCGTCATGCAGGGTACCGCTACTGATTTAGCCATTGAAGCCAAGGAAATGATTCGCCTGCGGCAGCGGATGTATGAAATTATGGCTGAGCATTCCGGTCAAACGGTTGAGAAGATCCATAAGGATTGTGATCGCAATTTATGGTTGGAAGCCGATGAAGCCATCGCGTATGGAGTTATTGATAAAAAACTTGGCCGCATGGAAGCGCCGGCACCCGGTCGCGGGGGTGACATGGCACCTCCCGGTGGCGATACCGACGCTCCGGATCAATAATATTGGAGTGGTTGATGACTCTTGGTTTCGTGTACCGTGTACTCCGGCTGGGCGTTGTCCAAATAGCGATGCTGGCGCTGTTGCCCGTTACTCTCGGTGGTTGTGCCGATTATCATAAAAATGCGCCGCTGTACCATCAGAATGTGGTCTTGCAAAATCAGAATTCCGCGCTTAAATCCACCCTTCTCAAGCAAAAAACCACCATTGCGGATCTCAAGGCGCTACTGGCGTCCAGGACGCCGCACGTTGCCACATTACCGTCGTCCCGTTTAGCGGATCTTTTTACCGTCAACGCTATTGACATCACCGCCGATACCGCTGTTGCCCACCTGCACAATTCTAAGGCGTTCAATGGATTCCGGGTATTTGTCCGCACACTTATGCCAGGAAATCTGATATTACCGGCCACCGGCACATTCACTATTGAAGCCTTTGATCTGGGGATCGCCCATGGTTCCCAACGCCTGGGAAAATGGGTGTTTACTCCCCGTCAGGCGAAAAAATTATGGTACGGCAACTTTGGACTTAACGAGTTCTGCTTCGACTGCCCATGGAAAAAGTCACCGGTGACTCACGCCATCACTTTTCATGTGAAATTTCAGGATGCGCTGACTGGACGGATATTCACCGATCAAAAAGTTATCAAAATTAAGATGGATTAATTGTAATTTAAGCCATGTTATTTTGGCGTTATCGCATATCTATTATCCTCGAATCAACCGGCCCGTCTGAGGATGGTTTGCTTTGTAACTTTCAACGCTGTTAATCGTATGGCGTTATGGAACCACATAGCGGCACGGGTTATACTAATCGTCACCCGGCGGGATGAGGGTGTTGTGTGCCGGTCCGCTGAACTGCTTTTGATCTGGAGCTTCGGTTTTGACGTTGTTTGAGTCCCGGCACAAATGTGTAAGGAAACGACCGGCCTTTTTGTCCGCCCTTGTCCTTTTCGTTTTGGCTGTGGTTCCCGCATGCTCCAAACCTCCAACCTCCGTTGCGGCGGTACTACCACCGGTCAAAGTTTCTTTGGTGACATTGGAAAATGTACCTGTTGATCTAACAAATATCGGCGTCGTGCAAAGCGTGGCCTCTGTAGCACTGGAAACCCAGGTAGATGGCATTCTTAATAAGGTATTCATCAAGCCCGGAGAAGATGTACATGAGGGCCAGGTGCTGTTCACACTGGATGATCGTCCGTTTGTTGCCGCACTTTTGCAGGCCCAGGCTGGTTTGGGACAAGCCCAGGCGAATGTAACGGTGGCCCAAGCCAAACTCGATGGGTATCAGGCGGCCTATATTGACGCCGCTGCAGACTGGCAGCGCGTCCAAAAACTCGGCACCACCGGCGGTGCGCTTGCCATGACCCAGTTTGACGCGTACCGATCCACCTACGATCAGGCCAAGGCTAATGTGGCCAATGGTAAGGCGTCGCTGGTGGCGGCACGTAAGGCCGTGGATTCCGCCCAAGCCAATGTGACCACGGCGCAAATCAATCTTGGCTACTGTACGATTAAATCTCCGTTGACGGGGAAAGCCGGAAATTTACAGGCCTTTGCGGGCACGGCTGTAAAAGCCACCACTACCAATCTTGTTGTAATCAACCAGATGAAGCCGATTTATGTTTCCTTTTCTCTGCCACAGCGCGATCTTTACCAGATTCGCGAAGCGCAGGCGAACAATCCGAAACTGCCGGTCTATGTTCAAGCTCATGGTGCGCCTGGCCCGCGGCTGGAGGGATATTTGAGCTTCGTTAATAATGCGGTGGATAATTCCACCGGCTCCATTCAACTCATGGGAACATTCGCCAATTCCCATGAAGAACTTTGGCCGGGAGAATTTGTTGATGCCACGCTGCAAGTAGCCCTGTTAAAACATGCGCTGGTGGTGCCAATTCAAGCGGTGCAAACGGGACAGGATGGTATATTTGTTTTCGTCGTTAAAGACCATATTGCCCGGATGCAACCCGTTACGGAAATATTGTCTTATAACGGTCTGGCGGTTATCAGCAAAGGGTTGTCCGCAGGCGAAACCGTCATCACCGACGGGCAGGAAAGTGTTATTCCCGACAAGCCTGTGGAGGTCGTCACAAGCGGATTAATCGCGCCGCCGACTGCATCCCAAGCCAGCACCCGTCGGCCCGTCGCATTCGCGACAATTGGAAACACTCCATCCGACAAAATAAACAAATTGAATAAAGGCCGCCCGTGAATATATCTGAAATATTCATTCGCCGTCCCGTCGCCACCACGCTGCTGACCTTGAGTCTGTTGCTTTTTGGCATCATGGCCTATTTGCAGTTGCCGGTGAGTGATCTGCCGGATGTCCCCCGGCCCACGATTGTTGTCAATGCGGCATTGCCGGGTGCCAATCCCTATACCATGGCCTCATCCGTGGCAACCCCGCTGGAAAAACAGTTTACGCAGATTTCCGGCCTGGATTCAATGACCAGCCAAAGTTCGGAGGGGTCAACGTCCATTACACTGAATTTTGCCCTGCACCGTAACATCAATAACTGCGCCCAGGATGTGCAATCCGCAATTTCGCGGGCTATGGGCCAGTTACCCCACAATATGCCCAATCCGCCGACCTATCAGAAGGTCAATCCCGCGGATCAGCCCATATTGCTTCTGGCCTTGGAATCCAAGACACTGCCGATGTATACGGTCGATGATTATGCGGAAAACCTTCTGGCCGATTCCATCTCCGAAGTAGACGGAGTATCGGCCGTAAACGTGTACGGAGCTCAGACCTACGCCGTACGGATTCAGGTAAACCCCAACGCTCTGGCCGCCCGCGGTATCGGGGTCGATCAGCTTATGCAGACAATTCAATCCGCCAATGTGGATCAACCCACGGGAATACTCTGGGGAGAACATAAGTCTTATCAGGTCTACGCCAATGGCCAGTTGACCAATGCCGCCGCCTATCGCCCATTAATCATTCAGTATAACAAGGCTACCGGCGCTGTGGTGCGATTGGATCAGGTCGCCCATGTCGTCAACAGTGTGGTCAATGACAAAATGATGGCCTGGTATTATTCACATGGCAAATTCAGCCGCGCCATTATCCTGGCTATTCAGAAACAGCCCGGAGCCAATACCATTGCAGTGGTAAATAACATTGAAAAAATGCTGCCCAAGTTACAGGCGAGCATTCCGCCATCCGTCACGCTTACCACCATGTACGATAAATCTCTGGACATCCGCCAGGGAGTTTTTGATGTTAAGTTCACGCTGATCCTGGCCTTGGTGCTGGTGACATTCGTGATTTTCTGCTTTTTAAGAACGATCCGCGCCACGATCATTCCGGTTGTGGCCATGCCGCTGGCCATCATCGGCACGTTTGTCGTCATGTATGAATTGCACTTTACGATAGATTATTTTTCGCTTCTCGCATTGACACTGGCGGTGGGGTTTATTGTCGATGATGCTGTCGTGATGCTGGAAAATTCATACCGTCACATTGAAATGGGTGAAACCCCCATGCAGGCCACACTCAACGCTTCGCGGGAAATAGGCTTCACCATTATTTCCATGACTCTGTCACTGGTGGCGGTATTCATCCCGATCCTCTTCCTTGGCGGCATTATCGGGCGATTGCTCAATGAATTCGCCATTACACTGGCCGCCGCCATTTTGTTTTCCGGCGCGATTTCACTGACGCTTACCCCCATGCTCTGCAGCCGCATGTTGAAAGACCTGCGCGGCCAGCGCCATAATTTTCTATACCGTTTCATGGAGCAATTGTTTGATACCTCCCACAAAGTGTATCTCTGGATGTTGCGTGGAATGCTCAAGGCCCGCTTGCTGGTACTTATTCTTTCCGCCGCCACGCTGTATTTGACGATTCATCTGCTGATCACCATTCCGGAAGGATTTATTCCCGCGGGGGATAGCGGGCACATTCTCGTTGCCACGCAGGCTCCGGAAGGAATATCTTTTCATGCGCTGGTAAAGCACCAGTTGGCACTTGGCGAAATGGCAAAAAATAACGTCAATGTTGATAATTTTATGTCGCTGGCCGGCGGTGGGCCTTTTGGTGCCAGCAATGGCGGCGACATGTTCTTCCACTTGAAACCA
>JAJYGE010000228.1 GCA_021785155.1 Planctomycetota bacterium | reverse complement strand
GCACGATGAAGGTCCTGGCATTTCACAAATTTTCCAAGGTGTCTGTTGCCTTCGGGCTTGGCGATTCGAAGCAATAATGTCTCCATTTCCTTAACAAATGAATTACCAATGGTCAGATAGACCGAAAAGTGGTTCCAGGAGCCTTTATGGCGATCCTTGAGGTGCCGCTTGAGCCGTCCCTGCAGATTGCGGGCGAGTCCGACGTAATAAAGAGTATCGTCGAGGTATAGGGCGTAAACGCCATCGCGGCCACGGGTATAGCGACGGATAATATGCTCGTATTGCTCCAATGTGGAAGCATCGAGTTTCTCAAGCATCTGGCTGACAAGCTGCTGCCGGCGTTTTCGCGGCATATACACTCCTTAAAAGTAAATCCTCAAAACTCGGCGACGAGATTTTTCACAGCAACATTTTGCCCATTAAGAGCCGCCCATGTCGGGCACCAAAACCGTCGACGTTTATGCATTCACGGCATAACGCAATTATCACCTTCCACACGAGTAGCGGCAAGAATACAATCATCAATGTCCGACGTATTGATAAACACGCGGGCAAAAGTCGCCCATTTCCGTTATAAATACCACTTGTGTCGCACGTAAGGATCAGCCATGGCCGAACCAACGTATTTGAATCTTGCCAGTTATCGTGCGTGTGTGGCCCGCCTGCGCACCGCCTGGCCCAAGTTCCTGGAAACGCGCAACGATCGGCTTCGCCACGGTGATGAATCAGAAAAAGTTGCCGAGGCCATTATCGAGGACCTGTTGACCGGCGTGCTTGATTGGGACAAAGGTGATCTGGCGTACCAGCTTGAATATGCCGATATTGTGTTAAGCCAGAATCTTCAGAAGCACCTGGTTATTGAGGTAAAGAAGCCGGGGACGCTCCGTCTTGGTCGGCAATCATTGGCGACGGCGTTGGAGCAGGCGCGGCGCTATGCGGACGCCCAACATATTACCCGCGTGGCTGTCACGGACGGGTGTATTTTTTATGCTGCGGACATACTCGGTGGCGGTTTGCAAAACCGCGTTGCGGTTCATCTTGGTCGTGTTGCGCCGCCTGAATCGCTCTGGTGGATCAGCGTGCACGGCGTGTATCGCACGTTTGAAGAAACGGTTGAGATGGACGCCGTTGTTACAGACGATCCGACCGCCGCGCCAATGCCGGGACTGCCGGAAAACAGCACATTGCAGCATCCAAAATACAAATTGCCCGCACACTGTTTTGCCTGGGTTGGGAACGCGGATAAACCCGGAACATGGAAACTGCCGCATTTGAAAGCCGATGGCACCATTGATGAAAAGCGCCTGCCCAAGGCCATTCAGTGCCTGTTGAGCAATTTTCGCGGTGCCAAAGTCAAACACATCCCCGAATCCGATGTCAGCCAGGTCCTGCTCCGACTGGCCCGATGCGCCAAATCGGCGGGTCTTCTTCCTCCAGAGTCGATCCATCCGGCACCGGTCTATCAGCAACTTGTCATGGTATTGGAACAGAACGATCTGTTATCACAACTATAGGCACACACCGCGACTTCCCGGTAACACCGTCAATTGCCGGGATATCACACGCCATTCATAGCGCACGCGCGTGCCGTACACGCCATCCCGCATAGGGCTTGGGAATTATTTCAGGCTGGGCCGAAATCAGGCTCCATCAGATTCAGATCACTCCGTTTGGTCTCGGTGCGGCGGAGTTTCGCGGCGGCACCATGCCACCGGATAAAGGCTAAATGCTAACATTGATCTCCCGTATGGTAATGCAGGTGCCCTTGCTAAAATTTCTAATCTCAAATTCAACAGGAGCCTGGCCGCCGCAAGATTTTGCTATGCCATAAGGGGTGATATTCCGCAATGATGCAAACATATTAGACGCTTTACGCCCGACAATATTAACGGTCAGGCGTTTTTAAATCCGCGCACGATTTCGAGGTGTGGTTCTGGACAGCTACTGTTAGGGGCCTTACAATTCAAGTGATGAGTTCGCAGATTATTTATCTCAAGGATCTGCCCAAACATGAAGCCCTCCGGGCCATGGCCAGGGATTATCCACAAGTGGATATAGCGGCGGTGGAACTTTATATTCTGCTGTTAAGACTGGTCAACGATATGATTGCGGAGGTAGAAGCCCATCTGGGGCGGCATGGACTTTCGCGTGGACGGATCGCCATACTGATGATACTGCGTCATCAGAAAAAAGAGCGCATGTGTGCCGCAGAACTGGCCCGATATTGCGGCGTTTCCCGCCCCACCATGACGCAGATGTTGCGTGGGTTACGGCGCGCCGGTCTGGTACGCCGGGAACCGGCGGCATGCGATTTGCGTCGCAGTGTCATTTCCATTACCAGTCGGGGGCGGGCCGTGATGAAAGCGGTCATGCCGGATTATTATCGAAAAATTCAAGCGTTTTCCGTCGGACTGAATCCCCGATCGCAGCAACAATTAATGACTGCCGCGCGGGCGATGCTGGCGGAATCGGCACTTTGGCGCCACAGCTCTGCAGCTCCACATCGCTCTGCGTCCCATGAGAAAATCCATGGTAAGCATGAGATAAAACAGGCGACATGGATCGCCGGAGTTCATGCGTGAGCACCGTGCTATCCCAGGATCACGCTTTGTGGAAGCCGCAGGTCAATCCCTGGATGATCGCCATTGCCGTCATGCTTGGAACGTTCATGGAGGTTCTGGACACCTCCATTGCCAATGTCGCGTTGCCGCATATTGCCGGCAGCATGTCGATTACCCCGGATGACGCCACCTGGGTGCTGACCAGTTATCTGATATCCAATGCGGTGGTGCTGACGGCGGCGGGCTGGCTGAGCCGGACGTTTGGGCGCAAGATCGGA
>JAJYGE010000490.1 GCA_021785155.1 Planctomycetota bacterium | reverse complement strand
GGCTCAAAGTGTTATCGAGACACCATCTGGGAAAAAGACGATTTATCGTCTGGATGCCTTGAACAAAATTGCACCGGTGGATCATCTTCCTTACAGCATTAAGGTGCTTCTGGAAGCATGCCTGCGCCATTGCGATGGTCATCTGGTGACGGAAAAAGATGTGGAAGCGGTGCTGCGGTATAACGCGAAGAAAACCGGCTCGGCCGAAATTCCATTTATGCCGGGTCGCGTGGTTTTGCAGGATTTCACCGGCGTGCCGGCCGTGGTAGATCTGGCGGCCATGCGGGCGGCGATGAAGCGCCTCGGCGGCGATCCCAAAAAGGTTAATCCCCTGGTGCCGTGTGATCTGGTCATTGACCATAGCGTGCAGGTGGATGCGTTTGCCAATGGTATGGCGTTGCAGATTAACAGTGAACTGGAATTTGAGCGCAATCAGGAACGCTATCAATTTTTGAAATGGGGGCAGCAGGCGTTTAACAATTTCCGCGTGGTGCCACCGGCGACGGGCATTGTGCATCAGGTGAATCTGGAATATCTGGCGAAGGTTGTCTGGGAAAAACATGATGTTCTGTATCCGGATTCTTTGGTGGGAACAGATTCGCATACGACTATGATTAATGGCTTGGGCGTGGTGGGCTGGGGGGTCGGTGGCATTGAGGCGGAGGCGGTTATGCTGGGGCAGCCGATTTACATGCTGCTGCCGGAAGTGGTGGGCTTCAAGCTCATTGGCAAACTGCAGGAGGGTTGCACGGCTACGGATATGGTGCTGACCGTGACGCAGATGTTGCGCGAACACGGCGTGGTGGAGAAATTTGTGGAGTTTTATGGTCCGGGTCTGGCGGATATGCCCGTGGCCAACCGGGCTACGATTGCCAATATGGCTCCGGAATATGGAGCGACCATCGGCTTTTTCCCCATTGATGAGCAGACCTTAACGTATATGCGTTTGTCGAGCCGGGATGAGAATCTCGTAAAGACCGTTGAACAATATGCCAAAACGCAGGGGCTGTGGCGGGATGAAAGTCATAAGATTGTGTATTCCAGTACGTTGGAACTGGACTTAAGTCAGGTGGAACCATCACTGGCGGGGCCGCGGCGTCCACAGGATCGCATTGCCCTGACCGCGATGAAATCACAGTGGCGGCAGGATTTGTCGGTAACGTACGGAAAAAATGGAGCAACCAAAGGCTCCAACATGGAAAGTTGGCAGGATGAAGGCGGAAATTTAGCGCTGGCGCAAGCGCCCGCCAAGGCTGATCCGGGACTCGATGGCGTGCCGGTTCAATATGATGGCCAAGAATTTCGGATCAAGCATGGTGCGGTGGTCATCGCGGCGATTACCAGTTGCACCAATACCAGTAATCCAAGCGTGATGGTGGCGGCAGGGTTGGTAGCGCAAAAAGCGGCGGCGCGTGGGTTAACGCGGAAGCCATGGGTGAAAACATCTTTGGCCCCCGGTTCCAAAGTGGTTGTGGAGTATTTGAAAGCGGCCAACCTCATGACGCCGCTGGAATCCTGCGGATTTTATCTTGTGGGGTTCGGTTGCACGACGTGTATTGGCAACTCCGGTCCGCTGCCGGAACCCATCAGCAAAGCCATTAACGCCCATGATCTCGTGGCGGCGGCGGTGCTTTCCGGCAACCGGAACTTTGAAGGCCGCATCAGCCCGGATGTAAAGGCCAATTACCTGGCGTCGCCTCCGCTGGTGGTGGCCTACGCGCTGGCCGGTACGGTGGATATTGATTTGAACAATGACCCGATTGGCACGGATAAATCCGGCAAAGCGGTCTATCTGCGCGACATTTGGCCCAGCCAGAAGGAAATTGCCGATACCGTCGCCAAGTCGGTGCTAAGCTCGCAATTCAAACATGAATACGCCAATGTGTTTGCCGGTTCAGAGGAATGGAAGCAAATCAGAACCAGCACCGGTGATCAGTTTGAATGGGATGAAAAGAGTACCTACATTCAGGAACCGCCGTTCTTTGTTGGTATCAGGCCGGAGGTGGAACCCATTAAGCCGATTAAAGCGGCACGATGCCTCGCGTTTTTGGGTGATTCGATTACCACGGATCACATCAGCCCGGCGGGATCAATTAAGAAAGACAGCCCGGCAGGAAAATTCCTCATTGAACATGGCGTGGAAGCCAAAATGTTCAACAGCTACGGCGCTCGCCGGGGCAATGATCGCGTGATGACCCGCGGCACATTTGCCAATATCCGTGTGAAAAACAAGCTGGCACCGGGAACCGAAGGCGGCGTTACGACCGATTTGCTCGATGGGCAGGTAAAGCCGATTTTCGATGCCAGTACGCATTACAAGCAGGCGGGTGTGCCGCTGATTGTTCTGGCCGGCAAAGATTATGGCATGGGATCCAGCCGCGATTGGGCGGCCAAGGGCACATTCCTGCTTGGTGCACGGGCGGTGATTGCGGAATCCTTTGAACGCATTCACCGCAGCAACTTAGTGGGCATGGGCGTGCTGCCGCTGACGTTTAAGAAGGGTGAAACTGCGGCGAGCCTGGGCTTGACGGGCAAAGAAACATTTGAAATTCATTTGACCGATGATCTAACCCCACGGCAGGATGTAAAAGTTATTGCCGTAAAAGAAGATGGCGGAAAAATTGAATTCACCACAACGTGCCGCATTGATACCCCGGTGGAAGTAGAATACTTCCGCAACGGGGGTATTTTACATACAGTGTTGCGCAGAATGGCGAAATGATGGGATCGACGCGTTGGATGAACGTTACTTTTAATCAGCGTGAGGCGTCCGCTATTGGCTTTTGCACATATTAAATGTTTGGCGTTGCAGGCGGTTACGTAAACAGGGCGGATGGGTACGAATATC
>JAJYGE010000375.1 GCA_021785155.1 Planctomycetota bacterium | reverse complement strand
AGTGAAGGCGGTGCCATCGGTGCTGTTCATGGTGCCCTGCAGGCTGGATCACTTTGCACCACCGCAACATCCTCGCAGGGGTTGCTGCTGATGATTCCTAACCTGTATAAAATCGCCGGTGAGCTTACCAGTTTTGTCATTCAAGTGGCCGCCCGTTCTCTGGCCACCCATGCATTATCGATTTTCGGGGATCATTCCGATGTGATGGCGTGCCGACAAACCGGCTTCGCCATGCTGGCTTCCATGAATGTGCAGGAAGCCCACGATCAGGCGGCTATCGCTTTAGCCGCCAGCTTACGCAGCAGAATTCCATTTATCCATTTCTTTGATGGGTTTCGCACGTCTCATGAGCTTAATGGCGTTGATATTCTCACGGATGATCAACTCCGCACGCTGATTCCCCAGCATCTCATTGCCGCCCACCGCAGACGGGCGTTAACACCCGACGCACCGGTACTGCGCGGAACAGCCCAAAATCCCGACACCTTTTTTCAGGCCCGTGAAGCCGCCAATCCATTTTATGACGCGCTGCCGGAAACGGTCATTGAAGAAATGCGGCGCTTCGGCGAACTTACCGGGAGGTTTTATCACCCCTATGAATATCGGGGCCATCCACAGGCCACACGGGTGATGATTATTATGGGTTCCGGCGCGGAAACCACCAGTGAAACCGTCCGGCATCTCGCTGCAAACGGGGAACGGGTCGGCTGCGTGATTGTGCGGATGTATCGCCCCTTTTCTGCTTATATGCTGCTTCATTGCATTCCCGCAACTGCCCGCAAAATTGCGGTGATGGATCGCACCAAGGAACCGGGATCTGCCGGGGAACCGCTTTATCAGGATGTCGTAACCTCCCTGGCGCAGGCAATGATGACCAATGCCTTACCCATGGGTGATATGCCGATGGTCATTGGCGGGCGTTATGGCTTATCAAGCAAGGAATTTACGCCCGCGATGGTCAAAGCGGTATTTGACGAGTTGAATAAATCCGATCCCAAGTCCCGCTTTACAGTGGGCATCAATGACGACGTTACACGCCTGTCGTTAACGGTTGATGAGAGTTTTGATCTGCCCATGGGAGATGTGGTTCAAGCGATGTTTTACGGGTTGGGGGCGGATGGCACCGTGGGCGCTAATAAAAACTCCATTAAAATTATCGGGGATCAGACCGATTTACATGCCCAGGGATATTTTGTATACGATTCAAAAAAATCAGGTGCCATGACCATCTCGCATTTGCGATTCGGCAAAGAGCCGATCCGTGCGCCTTATCTGGTTCGCCGGGCCAACTTTATCGCATGCCATCAGTTTGAATTTCTGGAACGCATGGACATCTTGGAAATGGCTGCCCCAGGTTCTGTGTTTCTGCTTAATGCCCCGTTAGAACCTCAGAAGCTATGGGATCATCTGCCGGTGGAAATTCAGCAGACCATTATCGCCAAGCATCTGCGGCTCTTCGCTATAGATGCCAATACGGTAGCGCGAAACACCGGAATGGGCCGGCGGATCAATACAATTATGCAGACAGCCTTTTTTGCCATATCCGGGGTATTACCGCGCGATGCGGCTATAACCGCCATAAAAAAGGCAATTAAAAAGACCTATGAAAAGCGCGGAGAAGAAGTTGTTCGTCGTAATTATGATGCGGTCGACCAGACATTGGCCAATTTGCATGAAATAACCGTTCCCGCCGGCGCCACTTCCAGTATCCGACAGGCAAGCTTTGCCCAGCCGGCCATGCCGGAATTCACCCGCCGGGTGCAAGCGGTCATGATGGCTGGAAAGGGTGATTTATTGCCGGTCAGCGCTTTTCCCGTGGACGGCACCTGGCCAACCGGCACAACCAAGTGGGAAAAACGCAACATCGCGGTGGAAATTCCCGAATGGGATCAGCAATTCTGCATCCAATGCAACAAATGCGCCTTTGTTTGTCCGCACGCGGCCATCCGGGCCAAAATTTATGCTGCGGGCGATCTGGCCGATGCGCCGGCTTCGTTTAAACACATGCCCTACAAAGCTCCCGACTTTAAGGGCATGTCCTATACGCTGCAGGTGGCACCGGAAGACTGCACCGGATGCGGGCTGTGTGTGGAAGTTTGCCCGGCCAAAGATAAAGCCAACCCCAAGCACAAAGCCATTAACATGATACCGCAGTTGACCATTCGCGACCGTGAACGCGACAACTTCAACTTCTTTCTTAATATTCCCGAGTTGGATCGCACACGTATTGCCCGACTGGATGTGAAAACCAGTCAGTTCCTTTTACCGCTGTTTGAATACAGCGGAGCCTGCGCCGGTTGCGGCGAAACGCCCTACCTTAAACTGCTGACCCAATTATTCGGAGATCGGTTGATTATTGCCAACGCTACAGGTTGTTCCTCAATTTATGGTGGCAATCTTCCCACCACGCCTTATACCACCAACCGCGATGGCCGTGGTCCGACGTGGAATAATTCCCTGTTTGAAGATAATGCCGAATTCGGAATGGGTATGCGACTGGGCGTGGAGCAACATATCCGGCAGGCGCAGCGCCTGGTGCAGGAACTTTCAGGCCATATCGGCGATACCTTAACCTCCGCCATCCTCCAAGCGGATCAAACGTCAGAAAAGGGAATTGCCGATCAGCGGCAACGTGTGGTGGAATTACGCAAATTCCTCCAGAATAGCAAGGAACCGCAGGCTACGGTGCTGACCCAAATCGCGGATTATCTCGTGCGCAAGAGCGTTTGGATCGTCGGCGGTGATGGCTGGGCGTATGACATCGATTTTGGCGGATTGGATCATGTTTTGAGCCTTCCTTTTGATGTCAATATTTTGGTACTCGATACGGAAGTGTATTCCAATACCGGAGATC
>JAJYGE010000399.1 GCA_021785155.1 Planctomycetota bacterium | reverse complement strand
AATGGCAACACCAATACACAGTGGCTCAAAACTCAATTGCTGGACAAATGACACGAGCATGGCCGATTGGTGTGGACCTTCGCCGGTGGTAAGAATAAACAATCCGCTGGGAATTTTTCCCACCGCCCGCAAAACAGGAAGAACCGGTTCAACCGTGCTATCAATAATCACAAATGGCTCCAAATCAAAATGCCTGAAAAATTATAGTACTATCCTGGTTTTGTGTCGCGTACCGATTCCGGCTTTTCATGCCGCCTTCTCCAGCGCTACAAGCATACGAAACGCCAGCCAGGGCGCCAGCGGCGAGAGAATATTTTCCAATACGCGCACCGCCGGCACCGCCATCATCGGCATAAGCACCGGCTTGGAAAAACCACCGGATAAGGGATACGCAATCATGCTGTGCACTTTGCGCTCGCGTACAATCAAATTTGGAAATCGTCGCTGAAATTTTCCGGCGTAACGAAAAAATAAAAGCGTCGGAATCGCCTGATTGGCATCAAACGCGCCCGCACCGGTAAATGCCGCAGGATCGGAGCCGGAAATATCCCGCGGCTCACGAAAAATCCGGGCCCGCATATCCACGGGTTCCGGGTGCGAAACGCGATATAGCACATTCGAGAGCGTGGAAATAAATGGCTCCACCATCACAATGCGCCCGCCGGGAGCCAAAATGCGAACCGCCTCGGAAAAAAACGACAACGGATAAGCAATATGGTGCAGCACATCCTGCATGACCAGGTTATCCACACTGCGGTCCGCAAATGGCAGGTGCATCGCATCGGCTGCTAAATCTATATGCCGTGTCGGCACCAGATCAGTAACAATCATTCGCGGATAAAAAGATTTAAAGTGACCGGCTCCGCCACCAATTTCAACCACCACGCCATGCGGCCTGCTGCGATCCGCTGAACGCCGGACAAACTGCGCCGCCATGGACTGAAAATATTCGTGATACACCGTTCGCAGCAACGGACGCTTATTCCAGGCAATGGCCCGGGCGTCCAAAACATCTACTTCAGACAATGCGGCAGAATTTCTCAATGGTTGATGCGACATAAACGCCCTTCCCCAACACATCACTACGCGGCATGATTTTTCTCCGTGGGCCGTACCGTCAACGCCAATTAGAATCCGACTTTCACATCAAAGCCCTCTGCCTTAATTTGTTTTACCAGCCCATGCAGGCTATCAACGGTGCCCTTCAGACGCCGCGTCAGCTCCAGCAGCGAATTATACAATCGAGGATCTTTTACCAGGCGCCCCGCCGTGCCGTGTCCCTGAACAATGGATTCGGTAATGGCATTAATATTCTCCAGTACGCCTGTGAGCTTGACACTTAAGACAATAATTTTTTGTTGGGCGGTTTTGGCAACCGCGTCAATATCCGAGGCGGCCGTACCGGCTTTATCAAGAACCCCATTAAAGCGGCCTACCGTTCCGGATAACCGCTTCAGGGTGCCTTTGAGTTCTTCCGAAGATACGGCCACATTCGCGAGGATTTCGCGCACTTCGCCGCGCAGTTTACCGCTGCCCACCAAGCCATTGATTGAATTAACCGTTACGTTTAACCGCTGAATTAAAGCGCTGATGTTATTGAGATCAGTAGAACTGGATTCAGAACCTTCCGCCTGTGCTTTGGTCAGCACCACAGGTTTCAACAGTTCATGCAGGTCATCGGCCACGCGGTCCAATTTATCGCTAAGGACTCCAAACTGCATTTTCAATGCGGAAAAATCCTGCACCACGGATTTTGGAATCAGGCTTGACGACGCGATATTCGCCTTTATGGTCGCACTGCCATCCATCGGGAACGTTGTAGCAGCCGCTTTTCCCGGCAGATATAACGACACATACGCCGCACCGATGGTTTTCGATCCAATTTGCGCCACGGTATTGACTGGCAGGTGAACCGAGCGATATATCCCGATGATAATTGTTGCCGACTGCATGTCCGGCGTCAGTGCAACACTCTGCACGGTTCCCACGGTAACGCCGTTAAATGTCACCAGATCGCCATACATCAGACTATCGGCCGTGGGGGCCAACAGCGTAATATCATAAGGAGCATTCGGACCGAAGCCCGGCACGCGCCCCAGCAGAAACGCACCCCAGGTAATAAGAACCAACGCCCCGATAATGGTCAGCCCAACAATCGTATTTCGCAACTTCTCATTCATGCCTGAAATTTACCCTGACGCACACAACAAGAGGATTTTATACGGATATAGCCCGCGTGTCTCGCTCCCAGTGCCTAGATTTTAGTTTTATTTAAATATTATTGACGCGATGGGTCTTTTTGATCCGTTTGCCCATCCCGGCCCTTATGCTTCTCCCGCACGCGCTGCAACAAGCTACGCCACGGAATTGCCTGGGCTACATCCATAATGATATTTGTGACAATTGGCTCGGCGACGTCCCTAAGTCCACGATGGTGGGGCTGGGGCGAATGCGTTCCCGCGCGCGCTGCCGATACCGCATCAGTTGATGGTGGAGCTGAACCAGTTTGACCAGGCGCTTGCTTTGTATCGGAATTATTATTTTCGCGATGCAGCAACCGTGTCCAGATCAGCCGCATTAACCCCGCGCGCGGCGCTTTGGCTCCGGCAGCCAGCGTGCCGAGAGTGGCGGCAATGCCTATCGCTGGGCCAATGTGCCGACGCAATATATTAACAGGCGAATACTGCTTTTTTACATATTCACCCAAATGCGTCGCGTTATCACCCATTTCCTGCAGCAACGCATCACGACGACACTCCAGTTCGGCCAACTTGGCATCAATACTCATTTCTGGCGGCCTCCGATTTTAGTTGGTGCATCTGGCTTATCCGGTGTGCTGAAAGCCTTTGATCGCATGGGT
>JAJYGE010000477.1 GCA_021785155.1 Planctomycetota bacterium | reverse complement strand
CAATGCCGTGGTGTGAGCCTGTTGCCGCAGCAACCGCACCTGCTTTTGCGCAAATGTATATTGAAGCAGCGCGTTTCGCACACCCTGGCGGACATTCCACGCGATTTGCCCCAGGTCATACCACCCCGCTTGCGTCAGGGCCTGCGCCTGGGCCATACGGTCTGACCGCCGTCCGGCAGTTTCAATGGGGATATCAAAATTAAATCCCAGTATCCAGGGCGAAATTCCCGGTCCGGCTTTGGCCGCGTAGGTTGGTGATAATGCCACCGTTGGGTTAGGCGATTGCGAGGCTGTGATCATATTGGCGCGATCGACCGCCAGCGTGGCCAGTTGCACACGCAAGGCCGGGCTGTAATACCATCCTGCTGCCACCAGCGTGCTTAAAGTTTGACAGAGCGGACAACCGGGGTGGGGTTTAATGGGCTGCCTGGCAATAAAGTTCTTCAGGCCGGTGGCCGCCAATGTCCGAGCATTGAATTGTGATTGAAAAATCGTCGGCTTTAAGGGCTTGGCTTGATAGGTCGCGCATCCCGCCGGTGCCAGGCCAAGTGTACCGAGGGCTAAAAGCACCGCATTGCGCGTAAAAACCGCAGACATAGTCGATCTGTTAAGCACCAGCGAAACTTAATGAAAAGGCACAGGTATGTCAACCCGCCAACACGCCACGAGGTGCCCGGTTGGCATCGAGATTGATACAATAGAATGGTATGAAAACGGCATTGCATTGCGGCACTGGCTGAAGGGGGCGTGATAGGGTGCGTGACACTTTACGCATCTCATTGAACGTCGCGCGAAAGAAATGGCGAGATGTTGGCTTGCTGATGAAAAAAGAGGCCCGCCGAAAGTGTCACGCACCCGTCGTGATAAGAAGCGATATGCTTAGACATCGCGCAAAGAGTGCTGACCGTTTTTGCAATTGCGCGGGGTAGCGCCGATGCCGTAATTTATTTCGGTGCGGCTGTAAATTACCGCGTCAGTCGAAACAGCCATTCTGCCATATCCGTGGCGCGGACATTGCGAGCCGGGATCGCGTTATCACATAGCAGCACCGGTTGCTTTTCCGCCTCCGGCACAATCACGCCATGCGAACCCTTTACCAGGGCGGTATCCTGCGCGATACACTTTCGCGCGGGATCAAAAAATAACTCGCGCGGGTCATATCCCGGCTTGCGATGAATATCCACGGAAAACTGCCACCGCGGTCTTTCGGAATCGTTGTGCCACCAGTCATGGGCGAACCACGCATCAGCGCGGGCCAGGGCGATGATCTGTCCGGCTCGCGGCGTGTTGAGGCCCAGGCGTGATTTTTCCGCTGGTGAAACGGCCATCGTTCCCAGTCCATCCAGCGCTTCCAGCACCTTACGTGTTGATGCCAGAGATTCCGCGGCGCAATAGACATAAGCAATCTGATGATCCACCATGGCCACGGCACGGCTGGCGGAATAATCAATAAGAAGTTTGCCATCTTCATCCGGGCAGGTAATCAGCAGGCCCGCATCACGCAGAGCGCGATTCGGAAAAATCGCGGTGGATACAGAATTCATGGAATAATCCCCGGCGATGACGGGAACGCCGCCATCTTTTCGCACCAGTTCCACCAGCGGGGTCAGCAGCGCTGCGACATCAGCGACATCTTTAGCAACGATGGGATGATCCGGTCCAAGACGCTGCAGGTTGTAATCCAGGTGCGGCACATAGACCATTTGCAAATCCACGGGATTGTTACGCCAAATGTCCATGGCCGCATTAACAATCCACTGAGAACTCGGCAACGACGCCATGGGACCCCAATATTGGTGCAGCGGGAATGCACCGAGCTCGGCAGCCAAACGACTGTAAAGTTCGCGCGGATGGCTGAAGCAACTGGAAACCGTTTTGCCATCCGGCGTGTGTTCCGGCTTGGGGGTCAGGACAATATCCGCGGCATCGGGCATGGACTGCTGCCAGAACAGCATGGCGGTACGGATGGGTTTTCCCGCCCAGAAGCGTGGAGATTGCAAAAGTTTGTTGGACTGTTCCCAAAAGCTGACCTGTCGGCGAAATTCAGGAAAGCTGTCATCATCCAGCAATGAATGAATGGCGGGATCATCATGCGTATACAGCCCATTACAGATAATTCCATGTTCTGCCGCAGTCTTACCGGTGGTCAGCGTGGCCTGCATCGAACATGTCACCGCCGGGATGATGGGCGTGATTGTTGCACGATGGGCAAAGGCGGAAAATAAACCGCCCGCCGTGGCCAATTTATGATCCAATCCGGCAACCAATATAAAACAAATTCTGGACATGATAACTCCGCACAAAATATCCGCGATGGATTGTAGCGGGAGCCAAGCCGACGGTATAGTTGGCCTCTGCGTTTCTCGTCTTTGCGCACGGCAAGAAATACCGGCAAAGTACCGCGACGCATCATGCTCTTTGAGCCGCGTGTAAAATGTCACGCAACGCCGGATAACTGCCGGAATTGAGCTACGTGTTGTGCCGAAGTAGAATTGTCACCCCTTAGCCGAAATAGAAGGGGCCTGTGACAGATTCTGCTAGTGCCCTGTTCCACCCGTAATTACGGATGGAACAGGGTACTGGGTCGCTCGAGGCCAAATCCTTAACTTTTTAGCGCCGTTGCGCATTATCCCTCTTACTGCCACCCTATAGCCTTCCCGACGAATAGCTCAGACCCGCTGAGCAAGGTTCTTTGACAAATAAATAACATGCCCGCATCAATGGTTCCGTATGGCCATGGAGATCGCTATGTACCCGGTAAAAAATCGACGCCCGCGTCCATTCCGCGCAATTCTGAAATTACTGATCAATACTGACCAATACTGTAAAACGACTCCTAACTCCTGAATGCTGAATGCCCCCCCCCCCCGTGAAAACATCT
>JAJYGE010000599.1 GCA_021785155.1 Planctomycetota bacterium | reverse complement strand
CGATCTGGGCCGCGAAGAACTGGTCAAACGGATTTGGGAATGGAAGGAGAAGTTCGGCAACCGCATTCTGGATCAATTAAAAGCGGTGGGAGCCTCCTGTGATTGGCCGCGAACGCGCTTTACGCTTGATGACCAATGTGCCGACGCGGTGCGTGAGGCATTTTTCCGATTGTTCAAAGATAACCTGATTTTCCGCGGCCTGCGTTTGGTCAATTGGGATACGCATTTACAAACCGCCGTCGCCGATGATGAAATTTATCATGAAACCGTCAATGGGCAGATGACCAGCATCCGCTATCCCATTGCGGATCGGCGTGATGGTGATCCGGAATATCTGGTGGTGGCCACCACGCGCCCGGAAACCATGCTCGGCGATACCGCCGTGGCCGTGCATCCGGATGATCCGCGTTATAAACATTTAATCGGACGCAACGTGATCGTGCCGCTGGTGGGACGGAAGATTCCGATTATCGCCGATGGTTTATTGGTGGATCCAAAATTCGGCACCGGCGTGGTGAAAGTAACGCCCGCGCATGATCCCAACGATTACGCCACCGGCCAGCGGCATAACTTGCCGCAGATTAATCTGCTGTCGCCCGATGGGAATACCAATTCCAGTGGCAAAGGTGAATTCCATGGCACAAGATATGATTATGAAGGGCTGAAATTTTCCACCGAAACCCGCAAACGTGTGCTGGAAGATTTGGAGACACTGGGGCTGATCGAAGAAAAAAAGCCGCATGAGCATGAAGTCGGCCACAGCGATCGCAGCAAAACGGCCATTGAACCGTACTTAAGCGAGCAATGGTTTGTGAAAATGGGTGATGTGGAAGGCGGCATCACACTGGCTGATGGAACCAAATCCACAGGTCTGGCCCAGGCCGCGATTGACGCTGTAAAATCAGGCCGCGTGAAAATCATTCCGGAACGCTACGCCCAGGGTTATATCGACTGGTTAAGCCAGAAGCGCGACTGGTGCATCAGCCGCCAGTTGTGGTGGGGGCACCGGATACCAGTGTGGCGCGTTGCCAACGAACAACGAACAACGAACAACGATCAGCCAAGGCACCTGGACGCCTCCGCATTGTCGGCGGCATTAGCTCAGGCCGGGGTAGACAGCGATAGCTACGTTATCGTACCGACGCCGGATAATTGCGGGTTGCAAATTGTCACGCGCACTGCGGCCGCGGACGCTGCGATGGCTCGCCTCGCCAGCGGTGCTGACAAATTGTCAGCGGGTTGTTCGTTGATCGTTGCTCGTTGCTCGTTGGTTCAAGACCCCGACGTTCTCGACACATGGTTCTCTTCCGCCCTCTGGCCATTATCCACCATGGGCTGGCCCAGGAATGGCACCAGCGATAAACCCGAAGATCAACTGCTGCCCTATTTCTACCCCACCAGTGTGCTATCCACCGCACGGGAAATTTTAACGCTCTGGGTGGCGCGCATGGTCATGTTCGGGCTGTATCTCCATGGCGATGTGCCATTCAAACAGGTGTACATACATGCGGTCATTCAGGACGGCAACGGCAAGCCCATGAAAAAATCGCTGGGCAATGGCGTGGATCCCGTGGACATTGTTGAAAGCCACGGGGCCGATGCGCTGCGCTTCACCCTGGCTTCCATGGCCACGGAAACGCAGGACATCCGCCTGCCCGTGGTCAAGGATAAAGTAAGCGGCAAAAACACCAGTCCGCGTTTCGATGCGGGTCGCAATTTTGCCAATAAAATCTGGAATGCCTCGCGGTTTATTCTGTCCCATGTTGAATTAACCACGGTGCCAACACTGGATGAAATCATCCAGATTGCCGCGGGAGAACAGGCCGAGGATCGCTGGATTCTCAGCCGCCTTAACAGCACCGTGGCCGACATTCATGGAGCGGTCGGCCAATTCCGATTTGCGGATATGGCTTCCACGCTCTACAGCTTTTTCTGGAATGATCTCTGCGATTGGTATCTCGAAATCGCCAAAGCCCGCATTCGCCAAAAAGATCAGCGCATCCAGCGGATATTGCTATATGTGCTGCGCACCAGCCTGGCTCTGTTACATCCGGTGATGCCGTTTGTCACCGAGGCGATATGGGAACACACGCCCGGAACCAATCCCGGCGCACCGGCACTTTTGCTCGCAGAGTTTCCGCAGGCCGATCCGCGGCTGAGCTTCCCGGAAGCGGAAGCGAAAATCCAGACCGTTCAGCAGATTACTCGTGCCATACGTGATATTCGCAACCAGTACAATGTGGATCTCAAACGTATACTGGAAACGACGATACAGACGACCACGGCCGATGCCGCGGTCATTTCCGGGGCCGCGGACATTATTGAATCACTGGCCAATACCAAACTCATAGCCATCGGTCCCGATGCCGAAAAGCCCGCCAATGCGGCCACGGCAGTGGTGGGTAGCACCAGAATTTTTGTAGCCGGCGTTATTGATCGCGCTGCGGAAGTGGCCCGACTGGAAAAGCGCCGTCAGGAATTGGAAAAGCAAATTGCCTCCAGCAACGCCAAATTAAGCAATGCAGCATTCATCAGTAAAGCCCCGCCCGCAGTGGTGCAAGGCTTACGTGATCAGCTTCAACGCCAGGAATCTGAAATGACCGCCGTGCAAAGTAGTCTGGTGGAATTGGCGACCGCATGAATTGCCGCCAGATTTCTATTGGCTGTTCATTGCCATCACAAATCCACATCTGGCGATCCGGCTGAACTTCCATGATATGACGCTCCAATCGAAGCGTGGTCCGACACCCCAAGCGCCGCCGTCAAAATTAAATTTCAACCCTGTTGCTGGTGCTCTGTCACGCCTAACCCCAATACGGTTTACTTAAGGAGAAATAGCGAAAAAAAGGGCCTCGATTGCCGATAAAAGTTTTGTAACGAGAACTTTTA
>JAJYGE010000320.1 GCA_021785155.1 Planctomycetota bacterium | reverse complement strand
GCAATATCCGGATGTGCAGTTGGAGCACATGTACGTGGACAACGCATCGATGCAACTGCTGCGGCGGCCATCAGAATTTGACGTTATTGTCACAGAAAATACCTTTGGCGATATTTTAAGTGACGAAGCCTCCATGCTGGCGGGTTCCATAGGCCTTGTGCCATCGGCATCACTGGGTGAACCCGGCGCATCGTCCGTGCCGTTCTATGAGCCCATTCACGGCAGCGCCCCGGACATTGCGGGCCAAAATAAAGCCAATCCCGTCGCGACAATTTTAACCGTTGCGATGATGCTCAATTACACGTTTGGTTTAAGCAAAGAATCCGCAGCCATTGAGAAAGCGACGTTCGCGGTGTTGAATGCCGGAAATATTCTCACGGGCGATCTAGGCGGCAAAGCGACATGCAGCGAAGTAACTGACGCCGTCATCGCGGGGCTGTGAGCGGTCTGGCCTGATGAAATGGTTTATGTCCTTGGGACGGTGCGGCGCTTTGAGCGGGCTATCAAAGGTCGGTGAGGGATTGAACCAGTTCGCCCACACTTGTAGACGGATTCTTGCTTAGGATTTGCCCGGTCTGGTTGGCGGCAAAGTGCGCTATATTTTCCAACGCGGACTTGATATTGGGGAAATCCCTGCCGCCGAGAATTTGCTCCAACACCCAATCAGTATTGTGAACCTCCAGCCTACCGCCGGTCAGATGCTCTAATGTATGCAGTGAATCGCCCGAGGTCAGCGTGCCTGTTCCAATATTCCGGCGATGCGCTATGGCCCAGACATTGAAACAGGGATTTGATAAGCCAACCCTGAACCCCTTCGCAGCGCACCGGGTCAGGCTTTGCTGAAGCTGGGGGCAGCCGGGGTCTGATTCAACATCAAAGATGCACCAAATGGCCGTGCCCTTGCCGCAATTCCTCGCCCGTTCCTCCGCTTCCTTGACGACATTTTGGTGTCTGCCACCGCGGGCACAATAAGGCTTCAGTGCATAACGGTTTCGGACGTTGCGATGTCGCTGTAACGCGGAAAAATAAGTCGTCTCCAGATAGCCTTCGCAAACTACCATAATCGTCTGGCGGATCAGTTGTGGCTGTTGTCGCGGGCGAAGGCTCATTTTGCCGCACCGCTTTCACTCTCATCGGCGTCCGCGGCGCCGATTGGTACTCCGGAAAGTGTCGGGCCGAAATTACCCACGCCACGGTAACGTCCTTCAAGATAATTTTTCTCGAATGCTTCCGAACTGCGCGTGTATTTCTCACCCTGGAAATCAGCGAGGCTGAATAACTCCGTTTGCCCTTGCGGTGTTTTCTCGGCAATCCATATCTGATCCTTGCGGAATAATTCCGGCGTCATGAGCTGACTGTAATGCGTGGTGAATATCAACTGAGCACCAGTTCTGTTATTCTCGGAATTTTGAAATAGCTCCACGAGCCTTCTTGCCAGGAGAGGATGTATGTTGGATCCGAATTCATCAATTACCAATGTTGATCCGTCGCGTAATGCCTGAATAACCAGAAAAAACAATTGTGCAAATAACTGCGTACCCTGTGACTCTTCTGCCCAGGCAAATTCGACGGCGCTCCCATCGGTGCGGACATGCTCCGATAGAATCGCCCGTGGTTTTCGCTGTTTGGCGAACTGCGCAGCGATTTCGCCGGCCCTTTCGCCATGTTGCGGAAGAAAGAACTGCCGGAGCGGTTCTATTTCCTCGGAAGTAGGTTCCGGCGGCGCCTGCGCACGTAAATTAGTAATACCGATATCGGCATCCCGCAGGACATTGAGCAATTGGCGTCGGAAGAGATCATCTTCCTGGATATTTTGCGCCAATAATTCATGGGTGTTGGTAAAAGGGGAAAACCAGATCAGCTTAACTCCCCGTATTATGTGCGTGTAAATATCCCGTAGCAACGGGACATTGAGGTTCGCTCCGGAAGAAAGTATCAGGGCATTTTCGCGTGTGAGCTTGGGGACGTTATCCTTAGCGGCACGATCAAACTCGTCACTGAATTGAACGCTGGCGGTTCCTTCCTCGGTTGTTGGGCAACGCCCAAACAATACGTGAGGCTTGGTACCGGCAAATTCCTCCGTGAGATTTTCCGAAACAATCGCCATTGCCGTCGCCGAGAAGCTATAGCGAAACACGCGATGTCCCATGGAAAATGCGACTTCAAAACGTGTGGGTTTATCGGCCCATGTGGGGTCCAAGCGATGGGGAACCATGCCGGGAATTGGATTGCCGGCATTCCAGCCCGTGGCTGAATTCGCAATGGTCTGCCACATGACATGTGCAGCAAGAAATAAGTTGCTTTTGCCTGATGCATTATGTCCAAAAACCGCAGCCACGCGCACCGCCTTTGGGAATCCAGGCGGCCCATCGATAAGGTTCTCCGGCTTGTTTCGTTCCTTGCCTTTGATGAGGCTTAAGGTTTGTGCTGCCCCAAAGGACCGAAAATTTTCAACCGTAAATTCATAAATCATATTGTCGGCCCGTCAAAGTTCCGCAATCCACCAAGCCAAATCCGTGGCATACGGGTGTCCTGAATCTGCCCATCAAAAACACCCAAGTGGGCAAATTACTATAGATCCATCATAGCGGCTTAAACTATATTTTACAAATTTATTGTAAAATACATAGAAAATAAGATATTAATGCTAAATTTTAATATCATATTACCGAAAATATGTAATATGAATTATGTAGTCCGATAATAATTTATAATCTACCGACCATTTGACGCCGTTCCTACTACGCGGCCACACCAGATTTGTGGGGCGGGCACGCCGCCCACTGGCCTCACGAAAACCAATAATTTTGACAGATTTTCCATACGTCGCTGGACGCCATAATCGGTTACGCCGCAGGTCCCGTAGCGCAGTACGAAAAGGCTCTTGCGAT
>JAJYGE010000542.1 GCA_021785155.1 Planctomycetota bacterium | reverse complement strand
CTCATAACTGCTGGCCATTTTATTGACCGCATGGACGTGCATACCGCCCTTATGGGCGAAGGCGCTGGCACCGGTATATGGCTGATTATTAACCAGATTCAAATTGGCGATCTCATAGACATAACGTGAAGTCTCGGTGAGGCGAATCAACGAATCTTTCTTCAGGCAGTCATAACCCAGTTTCAACCGCAGGTTCGCGATCACCGTGGTGATGTCCACATTGCCGCACCGTTCGCCGATGCCGTTGATGGTACCCTGCACCTGCGTGGCCCCGGCGGTAACGGCGGCCAGTGCATTGGCCACCGCCACGCCGCTGTCATTATGCGGATGAATGCCGATGGGAACTTTTACTATTTCCAGCGCCTGCCGCACGCAATTTTGTATCTGCGGCGGCAGCGTGCCGCCATTGGTATCGCACAAACATACCAGAATCGCGCCAGCCTGCGCCGCTGCCGATATGGTTTTCAACGCATAGTCCGCATTGGCCTTGAAGCCGTCAAAAAAATGCTCGGCATCATAAATCACTTTGCGGCCCAAACTGGTCAGATACGCCACCGAATCGGCAATCATGTCCAGATTTTCCTGCAAGGTTACGCCCAGAACCTCTGTGGCATGAATATCCCAGGTTTTTCCCACCAGCGTGACATATTGCGTTTCCGCGTCGCGCAGGGCATTTAACCCCACATCATCCGCCGGTGCCACGCCTTTCCGCCGGGTCATCCCGAAAGCCAGGAGCTTGGCGGTATTGAGCTTTAATCCCCGGGCTTCATTGAAAAACGCTGCGTCTTTCGGATTGGATAAGGGGTAGCCCCCTTCGATAAAATCGACACCGAGTTCATCAAGGCGATGGCAGATCAGCAATTTATCCTGCAGGGAAAAACTCACGCCCTCGCCCTGACTGCCATCCCGCAATGTTGTGTCATATATTTCTATTCTTTGCATACAATTACCTCATTGGCTGCCGGTGGCATTATAAGGATTTACCGTCGGCGACGCACTCTTTAAGTTTATAAACAAAAACACCCTGCGCCCGGAAGACTCTCGAAGCAGGGTGTTAAAAGTTTCTGAATTTTTGAGAACACACTTGCCTGCCGGGCGCTATGAAGTAACGGGCCGGCCAATAACAGCGCGGACAGCAGCACGGGAATGTATCCCCCGCTGTGACGGCAGGATCCCGCATATCATCGGGATCATAACTGCACAATCTGTCCGCACGGCACACCTCAAATAAACCAGCAATATCCTAGCACCGTCTGGAAAAAGGTCAAATATTGCCCCGCTGATTGTCCCATTGATGGCTTATCAGCCTGAACCGCATACAATTATCAAAAGGAGCGTGTCAGATGTTTTCACTTGATCATGTAGCGATTCAAACCCCCGATATCACCGGTACCGCCGCGTTTTATGTCAACCAATTCGGTGCGGAAATTTTATATCAGGATGCTTCATGGGCCTTTTTGCGTTTGGGACAGGGGAAAATTGCCCTGGTAACACCACAGCAGCATCCGCCGCACATTGCCATGCGCGCTTCCGCCGAGGATTTGCAAATCGCCGCGGAAAAGCATGGCCAGAAAATCGCATCCCATCGCGACGGCACACGCGGAATATATCTCAAAGATCCCGCGGGCAATACAGTGGAACTGATTTGCTATCCACCGGATGACAAGGCCTTGTAAAAAAAACACCGGCCGCTTGAATCAACAATTATGCAAAAATGCCGTATGATACTTTGCGAGTGAAACCCAAGGAGCAGGCATGGCCCAGGCTGATATTCCGGCAACTCCCGCACCCGGTGTGACAGATTTCCAGCGACATTATGCGTCGTTGGAACATGAATTAGGCAAGGTGATGGTGGGGCAAACCGATGTCATCCGGCAGACGCTCTGCTGCCTGCTTATCGGCGGTCACGCACTTGTTGAGGGCGTACCGGGCCTGGGCAAAACCGTGCTGGCACGCGCACTGGGGCAGGTGCTGGACCTGAAATTTTCCCGCATTCAGTTCACTCCGGATCTTATGCCCGCCGATATTCTCGGAACATCTATTCTGGTTACCGACGCATTGGGCGCACGAAGTTTGCAGTTTCAACCCGGCCCGTTATTCGGCAATCTCATTCTGGCCGACGAAATCAACCGCGCTTCACCGAAAACCCAATCCGCCCTGCTGGAAGCCATGGCCGAGCAGTCCATCAGCGTCGGGCGCACCACCCACCACCTGGCGGATCCATTTTTTGTCATCGCCACACAAAACCCGCTGGAAATGGAAGGCACATATCCATTGCCGGAAGCGCAACTGGACCGGTTTGCCATGAATATCATTATCAACACGCCGCCCGTGGATGAACTGGTTCAGATTATGGATCGCACCACCGGCACGACCAAACCGGCGCTTTTGACCATTATGAATGCCGGCCATCTGGCGGAAATGAAAGCGATGGTTCGCGCCGTGAGCGTAGCGGAGATATTAAAGCGCTATATTGCGCGAATGATTCTCTCCACCCATCCGGACAACAGCCACGCAACCGCGCTGGTAAAAAAATATGTCCGTTATGGTGCCAGCCCCCGCGCCGCCCAAACCCTTATGCTGGCCGCCCGGGTGCAGGCTTTAATCAACGGACGGGCGTATGTAGCACCGCAGGACATTACGTCCATGGCGCTGCCGTGCCTGCGCCACCGGATCATCACACATTTTGACGCCCGCGTGGATGGTCTTGACACTGTGGCAATCATTAATGATCTGTTAACACATACCGACTCTATTCCGGAAGCGGCGGCCATTAAAAGCCTGATGCGCGCGTAGAAGCATGTCCCCGAAACTCACGGCACGACGATCACCTGCGGGGCCTTCCCGGCAGCGGCGCTGCGGGCAGCCATTGCGCTGGAATAGGTCATGTATAC
>JAJYGE010000302.1 GCA_021785155.1 Planctomycetota bacterium | reverse complement strand
TGGCGGGACGGCAATGGGTCGAGTCCGCCGGAGGCAAAGTGGTGCTGGCACCGCTTTTGGAAGGGCGATCCACGAGCCGAATGGTTGAGAAATCGCGTGACGGATCGAATTAACGAATTGCGTTGTGCCGGGCGATTGACCTTCGGAAAAAAAGCGGAAGGTGCGTCAATGCTTCCGAGGGGGTATGGTGGAAGGCGGTTGGCACCATCGGCATGATGGCGATCGACGCGTGGAAGACTGCAAAAGGCAGGATTGGATTATGGCAGAACGTGCGGTATTTCTGGATCGGGATAACACCATCATCGCGAACGATGGCTACCTTGGTAATCCGTCGGAGGTCAAGCTGCTGCCCGGTGCGGCAGCAGCCATCGCGTCGCTGCGGCGTTTGGGTTATCGCATTGTGGTGGTAAGTAATCAGAGTGGGGTGGCGCGTGGCATGTTTGATGAAGCCGCGGTGGAATCTGTAAATCAGGAGATGATTCGGCAGCTCAAGCAACAGGCTGGGGCGCATGTGGATGCCAGTTATTATTGTCCCTATCATCCGGATGCGGTTGTGCCCGAATATAAACTGGATCATGAATGGCGCAAGCCCCGGCCCGGAATGCTAAAAGCGGCGCGGGAGGATTTTAATCTGGATCTGGCGCAATGCTGGATGATCGGAGATCAACCGCGCGATGTGGCCGCGGGGGCATCGGTGGGATGTCGAACAATTCTGCTTTCCGATCCGGAAACGCAGTTGGAAGGCAATGATAATGTTCCGGCCATTACGCCGAATTTTATCGTTCGCACCTTGGCGGACGCAGCGCGAATTATTGTTCGGGAAGGCAACAGCCCCAATCGTGATTCGGTCCCCATTCCGCTGATAACAGCGGAAAAACTTTCAATTTCTGAAGACGTTTCCAGGAACACATCCCCGGAACCGGCGGCGGCTTCCGCGCGGGATGTGGACGCATTGGCCGCGTCCATTATCGCCAAGGTAACACCACACGCGGCTGAACCCATCAAGCCGATCCTGGAGGATATCCTTCAGCAACTGCGTAATGCGCATCGAAAAAGTGAGATGGCTGAATTTTCACTCTCTTTGTTGCTGGCCACGATTATTCAGGCGGCGGCGGTGTTATGTCTGGCAATGGGGGCGTGGGATGGCTTAACCGCAATTCATGTGGTGGCCACCGCCAGGGAACCATACTGGTGGAATTACCGCATTCTATATCAACTTACGGCACTGGAATGGATGGCTGGCGGTCTGATTCTGCAAGTGATGGTCGTGGCGCTATTCCTGCGGCACCGCAACAAGCAATAAATGCCCAAGGGAGTCCAGCATTATGCCCCGTTGTCCCGTTATTGGTATATCTCTTGACAATCAGGCTGCGGATCAATCCAGGCCGGTTTATGAGCTACCCGCGGCGTACCCCCAGGCCATTGAAAGTGCGGGCGGAATTCCGGTATTATTACCGCACACGCATGATCCGGTGTTACGCGATAGATATATGGAAATAATAGACGGACTTCTGATTCCGGGGGGCGATGACCTTGATCCGGCATTGTATGGGCAAACCCCGCATCCCAAAACGCGCCGCCTGGATTCGTTGCGGCAGACGTTTGATCTGGCCATGCTGGCACTGGCGGAGTGTCAGAATATGCCAGTACTGGGGATATGTTTCGGATGTCAGGCCATGAACGTGCAGCGGGGCGGTACGCTGCATCAGTACATTCCTGATTTGCCCCGCGATATTCCGGTGGCGCACGCGGGCAATGCCGCCAATACAACCGACAGAAATGCATGGCACAGCGTAACGCTTGCGGTGCCGTCGCATTTGAGCGCTATACTTAACTGTGATCAGGCGATGGTTAACAGTCGGCACCGCCAGGGCATTGATCGTTTGGGGGCTGGGCTGGCAGTCAGCGCGATAAGTCCCGACGGATTGGTTGAAGCCATTGAAGATCAAAGCCTGAAGTTCTGGATCGGCGTGCAGTGGCACGCCGAAGGATTGAATGATCCACCGCACCCGGAATTATTCAAGGCGTTTGTCGCGGCGGCACAGTAGAAGCGGCGGGTTGCCGCATTGATGGTCCAATGGACTTGCAGGACGCGGTATTTCCGGAGATAAACCTTATGGCATTTGATTTTAAGCCTTTCTTCAACGACGCTTTACCGTATCACGAGTTGCTTCAGCGCTGCGCAGAGCCGGAACAGCGACGACGCTGGCAGAGTATATATGACTCGGCGGCGTTGACAGACGAGCAAACATCGCTGCTGCAAAGCTTTCGCAGAAAAATGTATGTGTTGTGTCTCACGGGTGTATGGTGCGGCGACTGTGTGAATGACTGCCCCATCTTTCAGCGTATCGCCGAGATTACCGATAAAATTGATCTCCGTTTTGTAAACCGCGCGCAGAAATTTGACGCTTCCGCCTCTGATGCCGATACCAGATTGGCCAACGAATTGTCAATTTGCGGTGGAGCACGCGTGCCGGTGCTCGTATTTCTATCGCAGGATTGGTTTGAATGCGAACGCTTCGGCGAACGCACCCTGGCGACGTATCGTGCCAAAGTGGCCGCCATGCAGGGTGCGGCCTGTTCCACCGGTCTGTTTGGAACGCCCGTTGATTTACTGCGGGAGAACATCACTGAATGGCTGGCCCACTTTGAACGCGTCCAACTGATGCTGCAAACCAGCGCACGCTTAATGAAACTCAATGATGAAATTTAATCACAGTGTTTCCGCCGCGCGGGGAAAGCTTCCGAGAATGGCCAAATGCAGACAGTGGGATCGCACTTCATCCAATGCGGTTTTTATCGCGGAATCTTCAATATGGCCCACCAGATCGGTGAAAAAATAATATTCGAAATTTCGCTTCTGGCTGGGGCGGGTGTCGATATTGGTGAGGTTAATTCCATGCTTGCGGAACACGTCGAGCACATCCACCAATGCGCCGGATTTATGAGCAGTGGTGAAAATAATGGACGTTTTATCATCTCCGCTGCGGCGTGGAGACTGGCGACCAATGACCAGAAACCGTGTGACATTGTTGGGATTATCTTCAATGTTGGCAAACAGTGTTTTGAGCATGTAAAGTTCCGCCGCCAGGGATGACCCGATGGCCGCTGTCTTGGGTTCCGCCGCCGCCAATTCCGCCGCCTTACTGCTGGACGCCACCGGCAGTCGCTGGACATCAGGCATTGTGGCATTAAGCCACCGCCGGCATTGATTGAGAACTTCCGGTTTGCTGTACACTTTTTTCACCTCTCCCGGTTCGCACAGGGCGAGCAGATGGTGATGTACAACAATCTGCATTTCCGCAACGATGGTAACGTGCGGATATTCGATAAAGGCGTCCATCGTTTCCACGATGCCGCCAATGGTGGAATTTTCAATGGGTGCCAGCCCCATATCCGCGTGGCCGCGTGCCACTTCATCAAATACACCGGCAATATCCGCCACGGGTTCATGATCCACGGAAGAGCCGAATTTTTTTACTGAAGCCAGATGGGAGAAACTTCCCTTGGGTCCCAGATAAGCGATGCGCAGGGGCTTTTCCAAAGCAAAACTGCCGGACATCAATTCACGATAAATGGCCTCAAGGCACGCATCGGGCAGCGGGCCTCCCACACTCTTATTGGCGTTGCGAATGCGTTCGAGCACGATTTTTTCCCGATCCGGAGCGTAGATCGGCGCATTGGATTGCTGTTTTATTTTACCGATGTCCACAACGATCCGGGCCCGCGCATTGAGCAGTTCCACAATATTGTGATCAAGCTGATCAATGCGTTCTCTCAGCGATGCTAATGTATCTGATGGACTCATAAGTTCTGTGCCTCTGTTTTAAGCCATTCCGGTTGTGGTTTACCACGGTGTCACCATGAATCTTATGTGAATCCTAATCGCCGGTATTGGGATGGGCAATGGATCCGCAATCGCGTCGGTAACTTATCTTCGGACAGACAATACAATAACCACTTGTCGTATCTGTTGCACATCCGTGCGGGGCGCGATCTTCAGACTCCAGCGCAGGCTGGTGCGGGAGGATTGATGAACGGATTTTATGACCCCGATAACGGCCCCGACCACGGCTTGGGGCCATTCATTGTCGTTGAGCAGAACAAGATCACCCGGTTTCGGCGCCATGGCGTGAATGGATTGGTCAAGTTCACAACGCATGCGGCCAGGTCCCGCCCCTTCTACGAGCGTCTGCGGCGCGATGCTGACCAATCCGGCGCGGACCGGGCGGCTGATCGAAGCGATCTCCTTCATGTGCGGATCGGTCAGCAGTCGTACGGTACAGGTTTCCGGCCCAACGTTAATGACACGCCCGATCACGGCCCGATTGGCCAATACGGCGTCACCAGGCTCAATTTGCCTATCATCACGCCAGCCTTGATCAAGAACACATTCCTCCTCATTGCCCGTTGAGAATCCGTCGATACTGGCGGCGCGCAGTCTTTGAATTGAAAGGCCGGGAAAATTCTGGTGGATAACACGCGTTTCACGCAGAAGTTTTTCCAGGTAGCTGATCCGTGTGACCAACATCGCTACTTCATTCTGATAGCGGGTACGAAGGGCCATAACCCGGCTGCTGGAATTCTCATGAGGGTGTACAAAACGATTTAACCCCGTTTGCAGGCCGGTGAATATGGAGGAGAAGGGGGCGACAAATGTTTTGACCGCCTCGGAGGCGGCATTGCGCGGACGATTGACCACCTGCGGGTGCCCCGCCCCCACAGCCACCGTAGCCAAAGCGGCAAGGTTGAGAATCCAAAACCATTTTCGCGGTGTCATGTTCATCATGCCTTCGTCCGGAAAGCATACGTGACCCGGGGGCCTCTCTAAAAGTCATTGAGAAGCCAACGTGACGTATCACATTTCATCGGTGTCGGATTCCAGGGCTTCCTTGAGATCTTCAAGATTTTCCAACAATACGTTCGTACCGCGGGCTACACAGGTCAACGGATCTTCCGCCAGTCGCACCGGCAAACCCGTGGCCTGGGAAATAACCTTATCAATGCCTCTTAGCAGACTGCCACCGCCGGCCATGACGATACCGGTTTCCACCAGGTCCGCGGCCAATTCAGGTTCAGCGCGCTCAAGCGTGTGCGTGACGGCATCAATAATTTTTCCAATAGGCTCCAGAAGCGCCTCACGAATTTCCTCACTGGTGATAATACATTTGCGCGGCAAGCCGCTGATCATATCGCGCCCGCGAACTTCCATGGTGGTTTCCGGGCCAACCGCGCTGGCTGATCCGAGTTCAATTTTGATGCGCTCGGAAAACTGTTCGCCGATCATCAAATTGTAAGTTTTTTTCATGTGATTGACGATGGATTCGTCAAAATTATCACCTGCGGTCCGGATGGATTCAGAAACCGCCATATCACCAAGACTGATGATCGCCACTTCCGTGGTACCACCGCCAATATCCACAATCATGCTGGCCGTGGGTTCACGGATCGGCAGCCCGGCACCAATAGCGGATGCCATCGGCTCGCTGACCAGGTACACCCGCCGGGCTTCTGCCTGCAGGGCGGAATGAAACACGGCTTGCTTTTCAACGGCGGTAATACCGGATGGGATTGCAATGACAACGCGGGGCCGGACAAATCTGCGGCGGCCATGCACGCGGCGGATAAAGTAGGTGAGCATGGCTTCGGTGATTTCAAAATCACTGATGACGCCATCTTTCAACGGGCGCACGGCGGTAATATTTCCCGGTGTTTTGCCCAGCATCTCTTTGGCCACAAGACCAACGGCGTTGCCGTTGTGCAGAACGATGTTGGTACCTTTCTTAACCGCAACCACGGAAGGCTCGTTAAGCACGATCCCCTGGCCGCGCACACACACGAGCGTATTGCACGTACCAAGGTCAATGCCCATATCCAGGGAAAACCAGCCCAGCATTGAATCAAAAAACACGCCAAAGAGCTCCGCGATATAACTCTAAACAGACCGGTTGCGACAAACACGTCATTTTGGTGGATCGTCGAATCCGGAACTTCCTGCCCCATACGGGCATTGCAATAGCATACCACATTATCTGAGTTATCGGTATCGGCTTCAAATACAGCCTGGTTACGAACCTCCATTTTCAACCTGTTGCGTTGTGCTGATGACGCTTTTCCGGCTCATTTGGGAATGGGCAAACACCAAGTGAGAATACGGATTTAGAAGCCGATCATGGTTTTATATTCGACCGCTATGTAAATTAAAGACCCCAAGGTCGCCAGGAAGGCGATGATCGCCAGAGCCGTATAGACGTTGGGCTGCGGTCGTATCGTTATTCGGGTGGGTGGGTTTACACGTGACATGACAACTCCCGGCAAATCAAAAAATTAATTATTCCTGTTGCGGCTTCCAAACACTCAAACCGCAAACGCGCACACTGAAATCATTACACCAACAGACCGCTATGAATTTCATGTAACTGATCAGTTGCTGAAATTGCGGCCCTGAACCTGGATGCTTAAACGCCCGGCCCGCTCATGACCATTTCGTTGGGGGCAATCGTGGTCCCCGGCGCCTGCAATGAAACGACACCAACAGATTCTGTTGCATCGGACTTCTGCACGACCACATCGCCGATATATCGTCCATTGGCGTAAATTGTAAGGCGAGTTCCTTTGACCACGCCATCTCGTTTGCCCAGCGACGCGCTGATGTATGTATGTCCATTATAGGTGGCAACCTTCATGACCGTGCCATTGACCTGCACGCTCGTGGGGATGCCGGCCACGACCGATGAGAGCGGGTTGGATTTTCCGACGGCGCTTCTGGCCGCAACCTGCATCTTGGCCATCTGCCGATGCAGCGACGCCACGCTCTCCTGCAAGACCTGTATGGTCTGCCGGGCAATATTGCGCTCGTTGGTCAATTCGGTAATCCGTCGGCCCAGTTCCGCATTTTGATTGACATAAGTGAGCAACTCGGGGCGCAAATTGTTCAATACGGTGTTTTGCCCGGCCACTTGCGCATTGAGTGATTTAACCGTGCTGGTGAGATCGGTAATGCTTGTCTGCAATTCATTCTTGGCCACACGCAACTGCGCGATGGTGGTCTGATCGTCCGCCAGTTTGGATTGCTGATCAAGAATTGTATTGTTCAGTCGTCCGGCCTTTTCGGCGGACGTTTCAAGATCGGCGGTTAATTGTGTCTGCAGGTTGCTGTTCGCCTGCTGAAGCTGGCTGGTCATCGCCTGCGCCGCAATCTGCGCTTTTTGCGATACCGCCACTTCGGCGCGATAGTTCTGCTGCTTGTCGGCGAACAGAATCACGAGCACGGAAAGAATCAGTGCCACCACCAGTTGCAACAAGACAAATGTTTTTGTAAGAGTATTCAAGAGCGCCTCCTGTGAGTAAAGAAATCCATATCAGACTACGTCCATCTCATGCCAAAGCAAAGACCTCACCCTGACTTTCTCCCGCCGATATTCCAGAAGTTTAATGGTCGGCGGCAGTCTGTCAAGGAAAAAGTGGATAATTGTATAAAAAGCGTTGGAATATTTTGGTGTCAGAACGGCTGGAATACCCCTGGTGGTGCTGTCGATATACACCAAATTTGACATCGAATGATCCTGTTTTCTATTGGAATCAAGGTGTTATGGTCTTCATGCAAATAGTAGCCCATCATGGGTTTTATTGAAACAATCAGCGGCCAAAAAAGTCAATGCTGCGGGCCACCGCGGAACGCAATTCGCGGCGGGGTACGATACGGTCAATGAATCCCTTGTTCAATAGAAACTCGGCTTTCTGAAAGCCTTCCGGCAATTCCATGCGAATGGTATTGGCGATGGTGCGCGGTCCGGCAAACCCGATCATGGCTTTAGGCTCCGCAAAAATAAGATCGCCGAGCATTGCAAAGCTGGCGGTCACGCCACCGGTTGTGGGGTCCGCCATAACACTGACAAACAGTCCGCTATGCCGATGATGCCGTGCCAGAGCGGCGGAGGTTTTGGCCATCTGCATCAGGCTGATGGTGCTCTCCTGCATACGTGCTCCTCCGGAGCATGATATAATTACTATCGGTAGATGTTCTGATGTGGCCCGTTCAATGGCGCGGGTGATTTTTTCGCCTACCACCGCCCCCATGGATCCGGCCAGAAATGTAAAGTCCATGGCTGCAAGAATAACCGCCCGGCCTTTAATAAACGCACGACCAGTTAATACGCCATCTTGGGATCCGGTTGCTTTCTGTGCCTCGGCAATCTGCTGGCGGTAGGCTTTTTTGGCGGAAAAGCCAAGTTGATCCGTGGGGGATAACTGAGCATCCATTTCCTCAAATGTGCCGATATCGGCCAGCATTGTCACGCGCTGACGGGCCGAAACACGAAAATGATGGTCGCATCGGGGGCAAGTATGGAAATTCTCTTCCATTTCTTTGCGATACACCATTTCATTACATCCGGGGCAACCCAGCCACAATCCTTCGGGCACATTAACATGCCTGCGAGACTGAATAAAGTTTGATGGTGTTGCCAGAGGGCGGGGCGTCTGCTTCCCAAGGGTCATCTGTTGTATCATGTTTATTTTCCTTTGTGCCGTCCGTGTTTCATCTCGAGCATTGTGCGTCCTGGCGCATCCTACTGCCGACGATGCCCGATAACTCGCGCCTCTTCGCCAAGGGCGTTTCGTTGAGGGCTATGATAAGACTGCGCTAGCGCCAAGGCAATACTTTTTTTATATTTTAAGTTGAGCAACCTGATGTGCGTTCCGCGATTGTTTCATATTTATGTACGATTTACTATCGCATACGATGCTAACGCAATATTTATTCGTATTATTAAATGTTTATGCTAATTTATTATAGGACGTTATGCCGGACAATTTGTCTGAATCTTTTCCATGCAGGGGCTACTTCACTTTCCTATAGGCAGACAATTGACGTATGCTTATAGCTATGGTTGATTCTTTCCTGTTGCGACGCCGGTTCTGGATCATGGGTACCGTATTAACGCTTGGCTCCATGCTGCTGTGTCTTGGCGGTGGGTATTGGTTACTTTACACGACTTGGGTCAGTGGACAGCGCAAGAATGCGGCCCTGCGTTCGAGCCTGATAGGGGAATCGCTGCTGGCACGCATCGCGCCGTCGCACAACAAATTCAACGGTTATGCCCTCTGGGCTGCGCAAACACTGCCATTAATTCTGGAGCATCAGAAATCCTATCACAGCGTTTCATATATCCTGATATGGAAAAGTGATGGAACCGTCGTTTTTCTGGCGCGAAAGAAACATCACACCTTTATTCTCGATTCCCGATTTATGGATCACACACTGGATCCCACGCATTGGCCCTCACCCAATGGTAACTCCATGGCCATCCGCGTCATCCGCCGATTGCCATGGAGTAATGGTACCCTGCGTTATGTTGATACCACGCTGCCTTTAATCTGGCCACGGGTAACGGCTTATTTAAGCATTGGTTATCCTGTCGCATTGTTCACTTCCCAATTTTTCCACGATGAACGCCGACCGCTGCTGATACTGGTGGCCATCGATCTTCTGGGCGGAGTGTTCATGGCGATGCTGGTATTCTTCATCAAACGCGGATTTGATAAAAGCCGCTCGCAATATGCCCGCACGCTCCTGGCCCGCACCAGCCTGCTAAGCGAGCGCGGAATGCTGGCGTCTGTTTTGGCGCACGAAGTACGATCACCGCTTACCGCGCTGCGATTTAATCTTCACTTTATGCGGGGACTTCTGGATTCTCCCAATAATGATCCTTCACGCCACGCTGAACTTCTGCATTCCTGTGAACGTGAAGTCCGCCGACTGGATCTGATGCTGGATGATTTCCTCAGCCGCACACAAATTGTCGGCCCGGCGCGCGATGCCTCTCTCAATACGGTGGTCACCGAAGCGCTGGACTTTCTGCGACCGGCGCTGGCAAGTCAGGATATTCGCGTTATTACACATTTGGATTCCGCCAATCCTCATGTGCCCATCAGTTCCGATGAATTACGCCAGGTGCTGCTGAATCTCTGTACCAATGCTCAGGAAGCTATGCATCGTTCCGGCACGCTGGTAATTTCCACAATGGCTGAACCTGAAAGTGCCGTCTTGCTGGTGCGTGATAACGGCAATGGCATACCTCCGGAAGTTCAGGAACGCATGTTTGACCCTTTCTTCACCACCAAACCACATGGCAGCGGATTAGGTCTGGCCCTGGTGCGGCGCGTGGTAACCGGTGCCGGCGGGGGGGTGTTTTTTGAAAGCGAAGTCAAACGTGGAACAACTTTTAGAATTGTGCTTCCTCGCACCAGTTTGTCATCGGCGCTGTCCGCCGTTACCGTGCCTGAAAAAGACAAAAATCCGGGAGCCTCTCCCGCGGTAAAAGACCAGACGACCAGGCCGGTAGGACACCAATAAAGGAGCTTCACGTATGGAATCAGCCTCGCTGCGCCGCGGGAAAATTTTACTCGCGGAAGACGATCAGAGCGTTTTGGATGCCTTAACGATGGTGCTCCGGCAGGCCGGCTATGACGTGCTTCCCGCCCGATCCGGTCGTGATGCCTTGCGCATGTTAAGTGCGGAAGTTGACCTGCTGATTTCCGATCTATGGATGCCTCAGATGGATGGTCTGGCATTGCTGGATGAAGCGCGTCGATCGGTGGCCGCGCTGCAAACCGTTATCATCACCGGCAACGCCACTGTTCCCAGTGCGGTGCGGGCAATGAAACTGGGGGCTTTTGATTACCTCACCAAACCATTCACGCCGCCGGACTTGCTTGAAGTCGTGGAGCGCGCCATGGAACAGCATCGGCTGGCCGGCGACCTGAACACATTGGCCGCCAACAGCGCGGACAATACGCAAATTGAAAGTCTTATCGGGCGGTCCTCCGCCATGCTGGAAGTTGCGCAGACCATCCGCCGCGTCGCGCCGTTCAAAAGCACCGTGCTGGTGGAAGGTGAAAGCGGCACCGGAAAAGAGTTGGTCGTGCGGGCTTTGCATCAACTGAGCCCCAGAAACGACAAGGCCTTTATTGCGTTTAACTGTGCCGCCGTGCCCGCCAATCTTGTTGAAAGTGAACTCTTTGGTCATGAGCGCGGCGCGTTTACCGGAGCCGATGCCAGAACTTTCGGATACTTTGAGGCGGCCAATGGCGGCACATTGTTTATCGATGAAGTGGGTGAACTTGAATTATCAGTTCAAACCAAGCTCTTGCGCGCATTGGAGGCCGGCATGGTCACGCCGGTCGGATCAACGCGGGAAAAATCCGTTAATGTTCGCGTGTTGGCCGCCACGAATACGAATCTGGCCCGGGCGGTGGAAGAAAAACGGTTTCGCCCGGATTTATTTTATCGTCTCAATGTGGTGCGTATTGAATTGCCGCCGCTGAGAAAGCGACCGGAAGACATTGCACTGCTCACGGCATCGCTGGTGGGGCGTCTGGCCCGTGAACATCATCTGCCTGAACCGATGATTGACCCGGGAATGATCGCCGCGATGCAGCGCTATCATTGGCCCGGAAATGTGCGTGAATTGCGTAACGCGCTGGAAAGCATGCTCGTGCTCCAACAGAAGTCTGCCCTTACAGAGGTGGACTTGCCGGAGTACATCCGTAATCCCGGCGCGCACAGTCAGGCTGCGGGATTGGATCTGGACATGGCCGAGCGGGAAGCCATAGAGCGCACACTGAAACTTCACAATGGTGACCGCACTGCCGCCGCCAGCGCTCTGCGCATCAGCGTGCGAACTCTGTACCGTAAAATCGCCCGCTATGGCTTAAGCTGATCTCCAACGCCAATCGCTTCCCATCGCATGCGTCATCATGCTGATTCGGGTGATTTTTCATGGACCGTTGCATTCCGATGTGCCTGTTCGTCGGCATGATAACTTGATCGCACCAGCGGGCCGGATTCCACGACGGAGAAGCCCAGGTCCAATCCGACCGATTTCCAATAGGCAAACTGTTCCGGCGTTACCCACCGGTCGATGGGCAGATGCTCCCGCGTGGGCTGCAAATATTGGCCCAATGTAAGAATGTTGACATTGGCACCCCGGATATCCTGGAGTGTCTGCAAGAGTTCCCCATCCGTTTCCCCTATGCCCAGCATGAGACCGGTTTTGGTGGTAAATCCGCGTTCTTTGGCTCGGCGCAGCAATTCCAGCGAGCGCGTATACTTGGCCTGCGGGCGCACACGATAGTATTGGCTGGGGACCGTTTCAACATTATGGTTAAGAATGTCGGGCTTGGCATTCAAGACCCGGTTCAGATCCTCCCAGTGGCCGCAGAAATCTGGAATCAGCACTTCAATGGTGGTGCTCGGCGAGGCTTCACGCACGCCCGTGATACATTGAGCCCAGATGGCCGATCCTCCGTCTTTCAACTCGTCACGATTGACCGAGGTAATAACAATATGCCGCAGTTTCATTATTGCCGCCGTCTCAGCGACTCTGCGTGGCTCGTCGAGGTCCAGGATCGGTGGCCGGCCCGTTTTAATGTGACAAAAACCGCAACTGCGCGTGCATACATCTCCGAGAATCATGATCGTCGCGGTGCCGCGCCCCCAGCATTCGCCCATATTGGGGCACTTGGCCGACTCGCAGACCGTATGAAGCCGATGTTCATCAATAATCGCCCGGACTTTGGTATATCCGGGGCCTGCCGGTAATTTAACTTTTAGCCAGGAAGGTTTGCGCCCTGGTTGCATGTAATCCGGCCGGGTATCGCCAACCGCCAACGGTAATGAAACGCAATGAGTCACCCTGAAATCCCAGCCATACAAAAACACGTTTCGGTTCCGGCAGTCGGTCCACCGGAATAATGGTTATCGATTATAGCAGGTTCGGCCCGGGTGTGACCACCATGCGCCTTGGTTTTCTTTGCGAAATGATGCCAAAAATAAGATGGCACTTCCGCCTGCGGCCATTTTCGGCTAACGTGTCAGCCATGCGGATATCGGCGTGCATAATTTGTAAGAATGAGGCGGATAAGATTATTACCTGTCTGGATTCCTTAGCCTGGTGTGATGACATTGTGGTGGTGGATTCCGGATCGACGGACGGTACGCCTGAAAAAGCTGGATTACATGCCGCCAAACCACGGGTAATTCAGCAAACATGGCTGGGGTATAATCAACAGCGGGAATTTGCGGTCAACCAATGCCGACATGAATGGGTTCTGGCGCTGGATGCGGATGAAGAATGTTCACCGGAGCTGGCGGTGGAGATAAAGAAATTGGATGATTCGCAATGCTCATTCATCGCCATGTTTCAGATGCCGCGGAAAAATTATATCGCCCGGCGGTGGGTTCGTTGCTGGTCCCCGGATTATCAGGGACGGCTTGTTCATAAGCATCGTCTGGAATGGGACGCCGCAAGTGCCCCGGAAATTCGCCGCCCCAAAGCCGGCTCGTCCATTGGCAGGCTTAAGCATCCATTGTTGCACAATCGTCTTTCGCCTTATATTCCAACGGATATCAACGACGGCCCGCGCATGGCCGAACATGCCGCAATTTTAGCGGATAGCTTGCGTTCCCGTGGCCGGCGCGCAACATTTCCCGACCTTTTTTTCAGACCGGCGTTGACATTTTTCAAATATTATATGTTGCGTGGAGGATTTCTCCAGGGTCGCTTCGGCCTGGTAATCTGTTACAAAACCACCATTGGCGTGATGCTCAAATACAGCGTCCTCTTCGCGCAGGATGAGCTTGCAGAAAAATCCCGTGCATCCTCCGACCGTACCTGATGACTATCCGGCACTTGACATGCGTCGGCGCCATGTATATGCTAAGACGTATATGACAAGGATTGTTAAACAATCTGTTGCGAATGGTTCGGCGGATCGGATGTTCCGGGCGTTTTCCGATCGTACGCGGTTGCGCATTCTGCATCTGCTTCTGGATGGTGAATTGTGCGTCTGTGATCTGGTTCGTGTACTGCAAATCTCGCAACCCAAAATCTCCCGGCACCTGGCGTATCTACGGAGGTCGGGGCTGGTGCGGGCCCGTAAAGAAGGTTTGTGGATGCACTATCAACTGGTGCCCGCCGACACTGATTTTCACCAAAGTCTGATAAATTGC
>JAJYGE010000275.1 GCA_021785155.1 Planctomycetota bacterium | reverse complement strand
ATCGCAATTCAAAAAAAACCCGCGCGGACAGTTTTGACCGCGCGGGCTGTATGTAAAAAACGTCCCGGCTAACCCGGTGCGTTCATTTACTGGTTTCAATACTCGTCGGAGTGGTCGGCAGCGCCGGACTTCTTGTCATCCTTCTTAGGAAGATCGCTGATAACCGCATCGGTGGTCAGCAACAAGCTGGCGATGGAGGCCGCATTGGTCAGGGCGGTGCGTTCCACTTTGGTGGGAACAATCACGCCCATCTTGAGCATATCACCATATTCATGCGTCAAGGCGTTGAAACCAAAGTTGGTCTCCTTGGATTCCTGAACCTTTTGCGCCACGATGCTGCCATCGATGCCGGCATTTTCAGAAATCTGTTTGATCGGAGCATATAGCGCCCGTTTGACGATATCGGCACCGATCTTTTCGTCGCCTTCCAGTTTGAGCTTGTCAATGGAAGGAATCGCCCGCAGCACGCTTACGCCGCCGCCGGGGAGGATACCTTCTTCAACCGCCGCGCGGCAGGCATGAAGGGCATCTTCAACACGGGCCTTCTTTTCTTTCATGGCCGCTTCCGTTGGCGCGCCGACTTTGATCAGCGCCACGCCGCCAGCCAATTTGGCCAGACGTTCCTGGAGCTTCTCACGGTCGTAATCGCTGGTGGTGCGGTCGATTTCATTCTTGATTTGCTCAATGCGGCCCTTGATGGCGTCGCCTTTGCCGGCACCTTCAATAATGGTGGTCGCTTCTTTTTCGATGTGGACTTTCTTGGCTCGTCCAAGGTCTTTGATATCCAGGGTTTCCAGTGAAACGCCCAGCTCTTCAAAAATGGCCTTGCCACCGGTGACAATGGCGATATCTTCGAGCATGGACTTGCGGCGATCACCAAAGCCGGGGGCTTTGACGGCCACAACTTTCAGTGTGCCACGGAGCTTGTTGACCACCAGGGTGGCCAAGGCCTCGCCTTCCACATCTTCCGCAATAATCAGCAACGCCTTGCCCGCTTCGGCAACTTTGCCGAGAATCGGGAGCATATCTTTAATGGAGCTGATTTTCTTTTCATGGATCAGGATGTAGCAATCTTCAAAGGTTGCATCCATGGTCTTGGGATCCGCGAAGTGCGGGGAAATGTAGCCCTTGTCAAACTGCAAACCTTCCACAAGTTCAACCGTGGTATCCAGGCCCTTGCCTTCTTCAACGGTGATCACGCCATCTTTACCAACCTTGTCCATCGCATCGGCAATCATCTGGCCGATCTGGGAATCCTGATTGGCGGAGCTGGTGCCCACCTGGGCAATCTGCTTGGAATTCTCAACTTTCACGGAGATATTCTTGAGATAATTGAGAACTGCTTCCACAGCCTTATCAATGCCGCGCTTCAGATGCGTGGGATTGGCGCCGGCGGTGACGTTGCGAAGGCCTTCTTCATAAATGGCTTCCGCGTAAACCGTAGCGGTGGTGGTGCCGTCACCGGCCACCGTGCTGGTTTTGCTGGCCACTTCTTTGACCAACTGTGCACCGAGGTTTTCAAACGGGTCTTCGAGTTCAATTTCCTTGGCTACCGTTACACCGTCTTTGGTGACGGTGGGGCTGCCGAAGGATTTTTCAATAACCACATTACGGCCCGATGGGCCAAGCGTCACCTTGACCGCTTTGGCCAACGTGTGCACGCCACGCCGAATTGCTTCGCGTGCGGCTGTATCAAATTCAATCATTTTTGCGGACATAGTTTGTGTCTCCGTATAATAAACATTAACTCAATAAATCACTGGTTCACAGGAACCGGCGAAAGGCTTATTCCACAATGGCCAGGACTTCATCTTCGCTGAGAATCAGAAGCTCATCACCGTCAACTTTGATTTCCGTGCCGGCATAGCTGGCGAAAATGACCTCATCGCCCTTTTTCACCTGGAACTTGGCGCGTTCGCCATTGTCCAGCAATTTGCCATCACCAATCGCCAGAACCTTGCCGCGTTTCGGCTTTTCTTTGGCAGTTTCCGGCAGGACAATGCCACTTTTGGTGACGCCTTCCGCTTCCAGACGTTTAAGAAGAATTTTGTCGCCGAGGGGACGAACTCCAGCAGCCATAATACAAACTCCTAAAAAGAACCCAATGAACTTCAAACACATTTTTCCGATCACCACCCGCGGGCGTCGGCATTGGTTTAAACTATTTTTTCCGGCCATTTAAGCAGGCCATTGATCTCCGTAAAAACGGCGTAACGCACGGGCCAGAGTATCCAGCAATTCATTGACATCCACCGGCTCGGGCAACACGGAAAACACATTTCTCCGCAGCGCCTCCCGCATGAGTCGATCCGACAACTGCGTCGAAAGGACAATAACCAGCGGGGCCGATTCGCCTTTCGCATCCGCGGGGCGAACACTTTGAATTAACCGTAACAACGTCGAGAAATCCACATGCACATCAGGATCCTCGGTAATTCGAGAATCCAGAACCATTACATGCATCTCATGGCGTTGCACCAGACTTTCGGTTTCCGCCCAATTGCGGGCCAGAAACGTCTGCACCTGCATGGGTTCCAATAATCGCGATACCGTCTGCGGCCACTGTATGGCCGGACGAAATCCCCGCCACTGCGGCTGGGTCATCAGAAGATTTAATCGCGACTTGTACTGCATGACTCATGGCAAACCTTTTTCCGCGTGCGTCTCCGGTAACATTCCGCAGGGACTTACTAGCAAAGGCCGTACCGCAAGCTATTTTATACCACGATCAAAGTTATAAGTTCAAATAAATAAATGACTTACGATTATTTTAATAATATAAAATATTCTCTGGGATCAGGACATTTCGTCTGCCACTCTCATCAGGATTTACTTTGATTCTGCCGTCTTGGCAGAGGCCGCCTTGGCACGGCCCGCACCACAACCAGCGCATCGCTCCCCAT